>NZ_JBICZB010000011.1:104863-138235 GCF_043201815.1 Kitasatospora sp. NPDC048296 | reverse complement strand
CCGCCACCGCCCAGAACTACACCCTCCATACCGAGGTCAAGATCATGGAAGACGGGCTTGCAACTCGCCCACGACGCTAAACGCAGCGGCGTTGAAGATCCCGATCAAGGACAGCCCCGCATCCTACCCAGGCCCCGGCGCGGGAGGTCGGCCCCACCGACGTCCCGCGCCGAACCCCACGGGCTACGCCCAGGGCAGCGGCGGCCCCGTACGGGCCGGGGTCCCGGCCAGCGCCGCGAGGGCGATCCGCACGCCCTCGGCCAGCTGCGGGTCCTCCCCGGCCGCCCAGTGGTGCGGGGCGAACGGCACCTCGACGTCCGGGTCGACGCCGTGGTTCTCCAGGCCCCAGCCGTAGTTCTCCAGCCACATCGCGTACTTGGGCTGGGTGACCAGGGTGCCGTCGACCAGCTGGTACCTGCTGTCGATGCCGATCACCCCGCCCCAGGTGCGGGTGCCGACCACCGGGCCGATCCCGAGCGCCTGGATGGCGGCGTTGACGATGTCGCCGTCCGAACCGGACAGCTCGTTGGCGAGCGCGACCACCGGCCCGCGTGGGGCGTCCATCGGGTAGGGCACCCGGCTGTCGGTGTCCCGGATCGCGTACCAGCCGATGATCCGTCGGGCCAGCTTCTCTATCACCAGCTGCGAGGTGTGGCCGCCGCGGTTCTCCCGGACGTCCACGATCAGGCCCTCCTTGGCCATCTCGGTGGTCAGGTCGCGGTGCAGCTGCGCCCAGCCGGCCGTCTGCATGTCGGGGATGTGCAGGTAGCCGAGCCGGCCGCCGGACAGCTCCCGCACCTCGGCCCGCCGCCCGGCCACCCAGTCGTGGTAGCGCAGCGCCGCCTCGTCGGCGAGCGGGACGACCACGGGGTGGCGCCGGTCGGTGCCGTCCTTGCCGGTCACGGTCAGCTCGACCGGCTGCCCGGCGGTGCCGGCCAGCAGCGGGGCCGGGCCGGTGACCGGGTCCACCGGGCGGCCGTTGACGGCGAGCACCGCGTCGCCCGGGCGGACCGCGGCGCCGGGCGCGGCCAGCGGTGAACGGGCCCTGGGGTCGGAGGACTCGCCGGGCAGGATCCGGGCGATCCGCCACTGGTCGCCGTCCTTCACCAGGTCGGCGCCGAGCAGGCCCTGGCGCCGGGCGGGCTCGGTGTAGCGGCCGTACGGGACGACGTAGGCGTGCGAGGTGCCGAGTTCGCCGTGCACCTCCCAGAGCAGGTCGACCAGTTCGTCGTGCGAGCCGACCCGCTCGACCAGCGGCCGGTAGCGGTCCAGGATCCCCGCCCAGTCCACGCCGCCGAGGTCGGGGCGCCAGAAGTTGTCCCGCATCAGCCGGCCGTTCTCGGCGTACATCTGCCGCCACTCGGCGGCCGGGTCGACGGTCACCCGCAGCCGGGAGAGGTCGACGGTGGTCTCGTCGTCCTCGCCGGAGGCCTTGTGGTCGGCCGGGACGATCCGCAGCTCGTCCTCGTCCAGCACGGCCACCCGGGTGCCGTCCCCGCTGACCGCGAACCCGTCGACGCCGTGCACCAGTTGCTCGACGCGGCGCTTCCTGAGGTCGAAGCGCTCCAGCACCGGGCGGGGCCGCTCGTCGTCCAGGGAGGCCGCCTCGTCGCCGAGTTCACCGAGCAGCGGCGCCCTGGTCCACAGCACCCCGTCCTTGGCGGCGCGCAGCGCGTCGAACCGGCCGCCCTCGACCGGGAACGGGACGATCCGGTCGGCGATGCCGTCCAGGTCCACCCTGGTCGCCGGCGCGGCCTCGGCCGCGCCCTCCTCGCCGTCCGCCTTGCGCGACCCGGGCTCGTCCTCCTCCCCGCCGAGCGGCCGCCCGGCCCGCTGCGGCCCGAACGGGGACGGCGTGTCGGCGGCCAGCGTGATCAGGTACGGGCGGCAGCCGTTCGGGAAGGACAGGTCGAAGGCGTGCGCGTCGTAGACCGGGTCGAAGTTGCGCACCGACAGGAAGGCCAGGTAGCGGCCGTCCGCGGTGAAGGCGGGCGAGGTGTCGACGAACCGCTGCTGGGTGACCTCGCCGACGGTGCGGGTGGCCAGGTCGGCCAGCACGATCTGGCGCAGCGAGTACGGGCCCATCCGGTGCACCGGGCGGGACCAGGCCAGCCAGGCCGAGTCCGGGCTGAACGCCAGCCCGCTGACCTCGCCGTCGGTGCTGCGCTCCAGCTCGTGCACGGCGCCGTCGGCCAGCGCCACCAGCAGCACCCGGCCGTCGTGCACGCCGAGCGCGGCCTGCTTGCCGTCCGGGGAGACCACCAGCGAGTTGACCCGGCCGAGCTGTCCGGCGGCCAGTCGGCGCCGCTCGGCGCCGTGGACGGCGGGAGCGTACTCCAGGGCGTCCTCGCCCTCGGCGTCGGACACCCACAGCACGCCCTGGCCACCGTCCTCGCCCGGCACCACCCGGGCCAGCCGCGCGCGCACGCCCGGGGTCTCGTCCAGCACCCGGGCCGGGCCCTCCCGGTGGGTCAGCCAGTGCACGCTGCCGCGCACCACCACCGCGCCGGCCCGGCCGGTGCGGTCGGGGGCGACGGACTCCAGCCAGTGCGCGGTGTGCACCGGGCGGGGGCGGCGGCCGGTGCGCGGGCCGGCCAGCCGGACGTCCAGGCGGCGCGGCTCGGCGCCTTCCAGGTCGTCCAGCAGCCAGAGGTCGCCGGCCCGGTGGAGGACGACCCTGGTGCCGTCGGTGGTGGCGTTGCGGGCGTAGAAGCCGTCCGGGTCACCGGTGTGGCGGCGCAGGTCGGAGCCGTCCGGGCGGCTGGACCACAGCTCGCCGACGCCCTCGTGGTCGGACAGGAAGGCGATCCGACTGCCATGCGGGGAACCGGCCACCCACAGCGGGGAGTCGAGCTGCCCGTCCAACTCCTCGTGCACGCGGCTGAATTCGTCCTGCCCGAGCCACAACTTGCCGGCCCGGCCGCCCCGGTAGCGCTTCCACCAGGCCGGCTCGCGGTTGTTGACGGTGACCAGCAGCACGCGGTCCCCGTCCGGCTCGAAGGCGAGCCCGCCGACCGGCCCGTACGGCAGCCGCACCGGCTCACCGCCGTCCAGCGGCACCGCGTGCGCCCAGCAGCGCCGCACGCCGGACTCGCCCGCGCCGGTGGTGGCGATCGGACGCCCGTCGGCGGTCCAGCCCTGCACCCGGGTCTCGGCGTTGCCCCAGTACGTCAGCCGCCGGGACGGCCCGCCGTCCACCGGCACCACGTGCACCTCGGGGGCGCCGTCCCGGGTGGAGGAGAAGGCGATGTGCCGCCCGTCCGGCGAGAACCGGGGGTGGTGCACCGGCAGGTGATCGGCCGTCAGTCGCCAGGCCCGCCCGCCGTCCAGCGGGGCCAGCCAGACGTCGTCCTCGGCGACGAAGGTGACCAGGTCACCGTGCAGATGGGGATGGCGCGGATAGGCGCCCGCAGAGGTACTCAGGGAGTCCGTCACCCGGCCAGCGTAGGCAGGTACGGGTACGAGCCGCTCCGTTTTCGGCAAGTCCCCGAGGACGTGCGGGGGTTACGACCAGCGGCCGGTGCGCCCCAGCAGCAGCGCCCCGGCGGCCACCCCTGCGGTGGAGGTGCGTAGCACCGACGGGCCCAGCCGGTACGGCTTCGCGCCCGCCTCCGCGAAGGCGGCCAGCTCCTCCGGGGAGACCCCTCCCTCCGGGCCGACCACCAGCACGATGTCCCCCGCCCCGGGCAGCGCGGCGTGCGCCAGCGGCTCGGCACCCTCCTCGTGCAGCACGGCGGCGAAGGCGGCCTGCGCCAGCAGCGGGGCCAGCTGCCGGGTGGTCATCGGCTCGCGCACCTCGGGGAAGCGCAGCCGGCGGGACTGCTTGCCCGCCTCCCGGGCGGTGGCCCGCCACTTGGCGAGCGCCTTGGCTCCGCGTTCGCCCTTCCACTGGGTGATGCAGCGCGAGGCCGTCCAGGGGACCACCACGTCCACGCCGACCTCGGTCATGGTCTCCACGGCCAGCTCGCCGCGGTCGCCCTTGGGCAGCGCCTGGACGACGACGATCCGCGGCGCCGGCTCCGGCTCCCGGCGCACGGCGGCCACCGTGACGTCGATCGCGTCCTTGCCGAACACCTCGGCGACCGTCCCGTCCACCCCGAGCCCCAGCCCGTCCGCCAGGGTCACCGCCTCACCGGCCGCCAGCCGCTTCACCGCGGCCGCGTGCCGCCCCTCCGCCCCGTCCAGGCGCACCAGCGCCCCGGGCGCGGCGGCGGCGATCCGCTCGGTCTCGACGACGAAGACGGGCGCGGTCATGAGAGGGAACCTCCAGGAATGGAACGGAAACGCGAAAGAGGTGCCGGGGAGCTGCCCCCGGCACCCCTTCCCGGACGACTACCGGCCGTTGAAGGCGTCCTTCAGGCGCGAGAACAGGCCCTGCTGGCCCGGCGCGAACTGGCCGGACGGGCGCTCCTCGCCGCGCAGTACGGCGAGCCGGCGCAGCAGCTCCTCCTGCTCGGCGTCGAGCTTGGTGGGCGTCTGCACCTCGACGTGCACTATCAGGTCGCCCCGGCCGCCCCCGCGCAGGTGGGTGATGCCCCGGCCGTGCAGCGGGATCGACTGGCCGGACTGGGTGCCGGGCCGGATGTCGACCTCCTCCAGCCCGTCCAGGGTCTGCAGCGGCACCTGGGTGCCGAGCGCGGCGGCCGTCATCGGGATGGTGACGGTGCAGTGCAGGTCGTCCCCGCGCCGCTGGAAGACGTTGTGGGTGGTCTCGGCGATCTCGACGTACAGGTCGCCGGCCGGGCCGCCGCCGGGGCCGACCTCGCCCTCGCCGGCCAGCTGGATCCGGGTGCCGTTGTCGACACCGGCCGGGATCTTGACGGTCAGGGTGCGGCGGGCGCGGACCCGGCCGTCGCCGGCGCACTCGGGGCACGGGGTCGGCACGACGGTGCCGAAGCCCTGGCACTGCGGGCAGGGGCGGGAGGTCATGACCTGCCCCAGGAAGGAGCGGGTGACCTGGGAGACCTCGCCCTTGCCGCGGCACATGTCGCAGGTCTGCGCGGAGGTGCCGGGGGCCGCGCCCTCGCCGCTGCAGGTGGTGCAGGTGACGGCGGTGTCGACCTGGAGTTCCTTGGTGGTGCCGAAGGCGGCCTCCTCCAGGGTGATCTCCAGCCGGATCATGGCGTCCTGGCCGCGGCGGGTGCGCGAGCGTGGGCCGCGCTGGCCGGCCGCGGCGCCGAAGAAGGCGTCCATGATGTCGGAGAAGCCGAAGCCCGCCGCGCCGGCGCCGAAGCCGCCCGCGCCGCCGCCGCCCGGTGAGAGCGGGTCGCCGCCGAGGTCGTAGACCTGGCGCTTCTGCGGATCGGAGAGCACCTCGTAAGCGGCGTTGATCTCCTTGAACCGCTCCTGCGTCTTCGGGTCCGGGTTGACGTCCGGGTGCAGTTCGCGTGCCAGGCGCCGGAACGCCTTCTTGATCTCGTCCTGCCCCGCATCCCGTCGGACGCCGAGTACCGCGTAGTAGTCCGTGGCCACCAAATGCTCCGCTTGTTCCGCCTGTAGTAGTGCGACTGGACGCCGCCGTCAGAATTCTGACGGCGGTTGCTTGCTACGACTCAGCCAGGATCTGACCCACGTACCGTGCCACCGCCCGCACCGCCCCCATTGTGCCCGGGTAGTCCATCCGGGTCGGACCGATCACACCGAGTTTGGCCACGCTCTCGTCGCCCGAACCGTAGCCGACCGACACCACCGAGGTGGAATTCAGCCCTTCGTACGCAATCTCCCGCCCGATCCGGACCGTCATCCCGGCGTCCCCGGTCTCACCCAGGAGGCGGAGCAGGACGACCTGCTCCTCCAGGGCCTCCAGCACCGGCTGGATGGTGAGCGGGAAGTCGTGGCCGAAACGCGTCAGGTTGGCCGTGCCGGCCAGCATGATGCGCTCCTCGTTCTGCTCGGCCAGCGCCTCGAACAGGGTCGCCAGGACCGTACTGACCGTCGGCCGGTCGATCTGCTCGAACGTGGCCGGCAGCTCCTCCAGCAGCCCCGGGACGTCCGGCAGCCGCTGGCCGGCGGCCCGGACGTTGATCCGCGCCCGCAGGTCCGCCAGGACCGTCTCGCCGACCGTGCCCGGGCAGTCGACCATCCGCTGCTCGACCCGGCCGGTGTTGGTGATCAGGACCAGCATCACCTTCGCCGGGGCCAGCGCCACCAGCTCGATGTGCCGGACGGTGGAGCGGGTCAGCGAGGGGTACTGCACCACGGCGACCTGCCGGGTCAGCTGGGCGAGCAGCCGCACCGTGCGGGCGACCACGTCGTCCAGGTCGACGGCGCCGTCCAGGAAGTGCCGGATCGCCCGGCGCTCCGGGGCGCTCATCGGCTTGATCTCGGCGAGCTTGTCGACGAACAGCCGGTAGCCCTTGTCGGTGGGGATGCGCCCGGCGCTGGTGTGCGGCTGGTGGATGTAGCCCTCCTCCTCCAGCGCCGCCATGTCGTTGCGCACGGTCGCCGGGGAGACTCCGAGGTTGTGCCGCTCCACGAGGGCCTTGGAGCCGACCGGCTCCTCGGTGCCCACGTAGTCCTGGACGATGGCACGCAGAACGGCGAGCTTGCGGTCGTCCAGCTGGCGGACCTCACCGGCCATGGGCACGCACCTCCGTCTTCGCACGTTGTCCGTCTGTGATGCTGCGGGCCGCTCCGGGAGGACCCCGACCCTGGCACTCTGCGCACACGAGTGCCAAAACCGTACCTGCCAGTGTAAGGCCCGGGTCCTGTCCCAGGAACGGCCCGGCCGGAGTGATCCTGCCCGCAGTCCCAGGGCACGGCCCCTTCCGCCGCAACTCGCGGCGCGGGGGTGGTGCCCTGGGGCCGTCCGGGTGGCAGCATCGAAAGCGACGGCGAACGGAGGAGCAAGAGATGTCGAGCTCGGGCCAGCACACCCGTTTCGCGCCCGATCGCGGCCTGACCAGCCGCATGGTCGCGACGATGTTCGTGATCGGGCTGCTGTACGTCGGTTTCACGGGCCTGCTGATCGCGCTGCTGCGCGGGGCCTGGCCGCTGATCGTGCTGATCTCCGGCGGGCTGTTCGTGGCCCAGTTCTGGTTCAGCGACAAGATCACCGAACGGGCGATGGGCGCCCGCGAGGTGACCGAGGAGCAGTACCCCCAGCTGCACGGCACCATCGACCGGCTCTGCGCCCTGGCCGACATGCCCAAGCCGCGTGTGGCGGTCGCCGACAACGACATGCCGAACGCCTTCGCCACCGGCCGCAACCCGCAGAACGCCGTGGTCTGCGTCACCACCGGCCTGCTGCGCCGGCTCGAACCCGAGGAGCTGGAAGGCGTCCTGGCGCACGAGTTGTCGCACGTCGCCCACCGGGACGTCGCGGTGATGACCATCGCCGGCTTCCTCGGCGTGCTCGCCGGGGCGATGACCCGGATCGCCGTGTACGGCGGGTTCATGGGCGGCGGGCGCAACAACAACGACCAGAACACGGCCATCGCGGCGCTGGTCATCCCCCTGGTGTCGATGGTCGTCTACGCGATCAGCTTCCTGCTCACCCGGCTGCTCTCCCGCTACCGCGAGCTGGCCGCCGACCGGGCCGCCGCCCAGCTCACCGGCCGGCCCAGCGCCCTGGCCTCGGCCCTGACCAAGGTGACCGGGCAGATCGCGGCCATCCCCACCGAGGACCTGCGCAAGTCGCAGCCGTACAACGCCTTCTACTTCGCCCCCGCGCTGAGCGCCCGGGAGACCGCCTCCCAGCTGCTCTCCACCCACCCGACGCTGGAGAAGCGGCTGGCGCAGCTGGCGAAGATCTCCGAGCAGCTCGGCCGCTGATTCCCGTTGAGGAAAGGACCACCGTGGGATTCCTGGACGCCCTGTTCGGCCGCAGCAAGCCCGTCAAACCCGACCTCGACCAGCTGTTCGGCGTGCCGTCCGCCGCGCTCACCCTGGAGGCCGGGGCCGGGTTCCTCCCCACCGGGCTCGGCTCGGTCTGCTTCGCAGCCGTCGAGGGCGCGGCCTTCGTCCAGGTCGAGCAGCAGGTCCGGGCACTGCTGGACGCCGACACCGAGCGCGGCGGCGTACCGGTGGAGGCCTCCAAGGACGGCTACGGCTACTCCTGGCTGCTCGCCCGGCACCAGCCCGAGGAGCTGCCGGAGCTGGTGAACGACCTGCACGCGGTCAACAGCGAGCTGGAGGCGAACGGCTTCGGGCCGCAGCTGCTCTGCTCGCTGGTCTGCTTCCGCAACGGCGAGGGGCAGTCGCTGGCCCTGGTCTACCTCTACAAGCGCGGCACCTTCTACCCGGTGTGCAAACAGCGTGGGCAGGAGAAGCGGAACAACGCTCTGGAGATCGAGATCTCCAACATGCTCAAGAACGACCTTCGTATCGAGCCTGACCTGTCCCGCTGGTTTCCCCTCTGGGGCGCTCCGGGCATGGAGGAGTGAACTCACCTGGCGGCCCGGCAGACCGTCCGCTACAGCAGTCCGATGAGGAACCGGAGCGCCAGCCCGCACCCGAGCAGCAGGAAACCGCTCAGCAGGAGCAGCCCCAGGGCCCAGGCCAGATCGGTCAGCCGGTGCCTGGCGGTTCGCGGGACCTCGTCCCACGACTCACCCCGGAAAGGTTCCGGTGCGGGAAGCGGGCCCGCGAGATCCAGGCGCATGTGCTCCTCGGAGCAGTACGTCCGGTAGAGCACCTCGGCGGACCGACGGTCGATCTCCAGGGCCAACCACCCCTCGGGCAGGTCGATGCCCCAACGCGCCTCCGTCCTGGACTCTGCCCGGCCGCAGAAGTCGCACAGCTCCAGGTCCTGGCCGTCCGTCGGTTCGTCCCGCTCCGGCACCCCACCGTCGGCGGCCCCGGTCGGCGTGACCGCCACGACGGCCGGTGCGGTGGTGTCCGCTGCGTCGGCCGTCCCGGGGGCCCCGGTGCCTTCCAGCTCCGACACGACGTACAGCACGAAGGCAACCCCGAGGGCGACCACGGCAGCGCCGGTGTACCGCGGCCAGTTGTCCTGCGCGAGGCCGAAGGCCGCTCCGGAGACCACGAGAAGAAGTCGGATCCCGGCCCGAACGACGCGGGAGCGGAAGTAGCGCATGCGGTGATCATGCCAGCACCCGTCTCGCGCATCACGGCAGGGGGACCGAGCGGACGAGGGGCAGGTGAACGAGTGGCTGGACAAGGGGCATTACGCGGCGGACGACCCGCGGCCGGAGAAGGACCTGAGCCGCTGGTTCCCGGTCCGGGGCGCGCCGGGCCTCTGACGGTCCGTCCGCCATCCCTATGATCACCCGTATGCGCAGCCGCCAGTACGGACCGGACCTCACCCCGCCGTGGAAGAAGCAGACCCCCGCACCGGAGGTGCCCGCCGAACGGGACCTGGTGGTCGAGGAGGCCTCCACCGGCTTCTGCGGGGCGGTGGTGCGCTGCGAGAAGACCGCCGAGGGGTTCACCGTCACCCTGGAGGACCGCTTCGGCAAGCACCGGGTCTTCCCCCTGGTCCCGCGCGGCTTCCTGCTGGAGGGCAAGGCCGTCACCCTGGTCCGCCCCACCGGCCCGGCGGCGCCCCGCACGCCCGGCCGCACCGCCTCCGGCTCGGTCTCCGTCCCCGGCGCCCGCGCCCGGGTCGCCCGCGAGTCCCGCATCTACGTCGAGGGCCGGCACGACGCCGAACTGGTCGAACGCGTCTGGGGTGACGACCTGCGCATCGAGGGCGTCGTCGTCGAATACCTCCGGGGCATCGACGACCTCCCGGCGATCGTCGCCGACTTCGGCCCCGGCCCCGGCCGCCGCCTAGGCGTCCTGGTCGACCACCTGCTCCCCGGCACCAAGGAACACCGCATCGCCGCCCAGGTCACCGGCGACTCGGTGCTGGTCGTCGGTCACCCCTACATCGACGTCTGGCAGGCCGTGAAGCCGTCCAGCGTCGGTATCCCGGCCTGGCCCGCCGTCCCCCGCGGCGAGGACTGGAAGGAGGGCACCTGCCGCCGCCTCGGCTGGCCGGTGGACACCCCCGCCGCCTGGAAGCACATCCTGTCGAAGGTGAACAGCTACAAGGACCTGGAGCCCGAACTGCTCGGACGGGTCGAGGAGCTGATCGACTTCGTGACCCTCCCAGATCAGGCGTAGGTCTGGAACTCCGAGGTGTCGAGCGTGATGCCGAGCAGGTCGACTTCGATCGGATCGCCGAATTTGGTGGTCCGCTCGGCCCAGTACACCGGGGCACCGGAAACCGTGTCGGTGGTCAGATCCGTGAGGAGCACGCACACGCCCTTGAGCGGGTCGACGATGAGGTACGCCGGAATCCCGCCCTGGGCGTACATCTCGCGCTTGGTCCGGTAGTCCCGGTGCACGCTGGTCCTGGAAACCACTTCGACCACCACGGTCACCGCGGAGGCGGACAGCAAACGGCCCGCCTCCGGGACGGCACCCCGCTCGAAGACGACCAGATCCGGCTGGGGTTCGCTGGCCTCGCCGGAGATGATCAGATCCTGCGTCTGAAGCGCCCGCCACCGGGCGTAGGGGGTCTGGTGCTGAATCGCGGAGACGATGAGGTTGTGGACCATGTCCGGCCCGGCCATCATCACGATTTCCCCCCTGATGAGTTCGGCCTTGACGCCTTCCGGAACCTCCAGGTTCTCGAAGATCCCCATCATCCGGTCATCGATGGCGGTCACTGCGCGCTCCCTCCGACGGCTGACACCACGTTAACGAACGTCAGTCCACGAGGTCACGCACGACCGCGTCCGCGAGCAGCCTGCCCTGGAGGGTGAGGGCGGCGCGGCCGTCGGCGTAGGGCGCTGTGGCGAGGAGGCCGTCCGCGAGGGCCCGAGCGGCGGCCTTGCGGCCCACCTCGGTCAGCAGGTCGAGCGGGACTCCCTCCACCAGGCGCAGTTCCAGCAGGATGCGCTCGACCCGGCGGTCCTCGTCCGACAGGAGTTCGCGGCCCAGGGCCGGGGTGCGGCCCTCGGTGAGGGACTGGGCGTAGGCGGCGGGGTGCTTGGCGTTCCACCAGCGGACGCCGCCGACGTGGCTGTGGGCGCCGGGGCCCGCGCCCCACCAGTCGGCGCCGGTCCAGTAGAGCTCGTTGTGGCGGCAGCGGCCCTCGGGAGTGGTGGCCCAGTTGGAGACCTCGTACCAGGAGTAGCCGGCCGCGCTGAGCGCCTGCTCGGCGATGAGGTAGCGGTCGGCGTGCACGTCGTCGTCGATCATCGGCAGTTCGCCGCGCTTGACCCGGGCGGCCAGCCGGGTGCCCTCCTCGACGATCAGGGAGTACGCGGAGACGTGGTCCGGTCCGGCGCCGATCGCCGCGTCCAGGGAGGCCCGCCAGTCGTCGTCGGACTCGCCGGGGGTGCCGTAGATCAGGTCGAGGTTGACGTGCTCGAAGCCGGCCTCGCGGGCCTCGGCCACGCAGGTCTCGGGGCGGCCCGGGGTGTGGTGGCGGTCGAGCAGCCGGAGGACGTGCGGGCGGGCGCTCTGCATGCCGAAGGAGATCCGGTTGTAGCCGCCCTCGCGCAGCTCGGCCAGGTACGCCGGATCGACGGACTCCGGGTTGGCCTCGGTGGTGACCTCGGCGTCCGGGGCGAGCCCGAACTCCTCGCGCAGCGCGGCGAGCATCTTCACCAGGTCGCGGGCCGGCAGCAGGGTGGGGGTGCCGCCGCCGAGGAAGACGGTGCGCACCGGGAGGTCCGTGTCCCCCAGCACCTTCCGGGCCAGCCGGATCTCGGCGACCACGTTGTCGGCGTAGGTCTCCTGCGAGGCGACCGCCCCCGAGGAACGCAGCTCGGTGGCCGTGTAGGTGTTGAAGTCGCAGTAGCCGCAGCGGCTGGCGCAGTACGGCACGTGCAGGTAGAAACCGAACGGCCGTTGCCCCAGTCCGGTGAGGGCGTGCGCGGGCAGGGAACCGTCGGACGGCACCGGTTCGCCGTCGGGGAGTGCGGAGGGCATGACCCCATTGTCCCGTACGGCCCGCGAACCCCGCGCGGACCGTACGGGAGCCGGGCTCAGGCCTCGTTGGCGCCCGCGTACATCGCGGCCACCGCGTCGGCGTAGGTCTGCTCGACCACCGGGCGCTTGATCTTCAGGCTCGGGGTGAGCTCGCCGTGCTCGATGTCGAGGTCGCGCGGCAGCAGGTGGAACTTCTTGATCGTCTGCCAGCGCTGGAGGTCGGCGTTGACCCGCTTCACGAAGCCCTCGATCAGCTGGCGCACGGCCGGCTCCCCGGCCAGCTCGGCGTAGGTCCGGCCGGCCAGGCCGTGCTCGGCGGCCCACGGCATCAGCACCGACTCGTCCAGGCCGATCAGCGCGGTGCAGAAGTTGCGGCCGTTGCCGATCACCAGGATGTTGCTGACGAACGGGCAGACCGCCTTGAACTTGCCCTCGACCTCGCTGGGCGCCACGTACTTGCCGCCGGAGGTCTTGAACAGGTCCTTCTTGCGGTCGGTGATCCGCAGGAAGCCGTCGGCGCTCAGCTCGCCGATGTCCTCGGTGTGGAACCAGCCGTCCGGCTCCAGCACCTCGGCGGTCTTGTCCGGCAGGTTGTGGTAGCCGCGCATCACGCCGGGGCCGCGCAGCAGGATCTCGCCGTCCTCGGCGATCCGCACCTCGGTGCCGGGCAGCGCGCGGCCCACCGTGCCGATCCGCACGTCCTCCTCGCGGTTGACGCAGGAGCCGGCGCTGGTCTCGGAGAGGCCGTAGCCCTCCAGGATCGGCACCCCGGCGCCGAGGAAGAAGTAGCCGATCTCGGGGGCGAGCGCCGCACTGCCGGAGACGGCCCCGCGCAGCCGGCCGCCGAAGGCCGCCCGGATCTTGGCGTACACCAGCTTGTCGGCCAGCGAGTGCTGCACCCGCAGGGCCAGCGGGGCGCTGCCGGCGCCGGTGGCGACCCGGCTCGCCTGGACCGCCCGGGCGTGCTCGCGGGCGACCTTGGCGGCCCACATGAAGATCTTGTACTTGGCGCCGCCCTCGGCCCGGGCCCGGCCGGCGATGCCGTTGTAGACCTTCTCGAAGATGCGCGGCGCGGAGGCCATCACGGTCGGCCGGATGACCGGCAGGTTGTGGATGATCCGGTCGACCCGGCCGTCCACCGCCATCACGTGACCGGTGGCGATCTGCCCCGAGATCAGCGTCTTGCCGAACACGTGCGACAGCGGCAGCCACATGAACTGGACGTCGTCGGAGCGCAGCAGCCCGCTGGCCTCCTGCGCCCGGCCCTCGTACGCCCAGCAGTCGTGCACCAGGCGCACGCCCTTGGGGCGGCCGGTGGTGCCGGAGGTGTAGATGAGGGTGGCCAGCTGCTCCTTGTCGAGCGCGGCCACGGCCTTCTCGATCGCGTCCGGGTGCTGCTCCAGGTGCTCCGCGCCGCGCTGTTCCAGCTCGGCGAGGGTGAGCAGTTCCAGCCCGGCCGCCTCAGGGGTCTCCTCGGGGGCGTCGAAGAGGATGACGGTGCGCAGCTCGGGCAGGTGCTCGATCTGCTCGACGGCCTTGGCCAGCTGGGCGGCGTTCTCGGCGAACAGCGCCTTGGAGCCGGAGTTGGAGAGGATGAAGGCGGTCTCGTCGGCGTTGGTGCTGGGGTAGACCGTGGTGATGGCGGCGCCCGCGCACATGACCCCGAGGTCGGCGATGATCCAGTCGAGCCGGGTGGAGGAGGCCAGCGCGACCCGGTCCTCCGCCTGGATGCCGAGCGCCATCAGGCCGGCCGCCACCGCCTTGACCCGTACGGCGGTCTGCGCCCAGGTGAGCGAGCGCCACTGCTCGGCGCCCGGGGCGCCGTCCGCGGCGTGCTCGTCCACCGGGGCGGGGTAGCGGTAGGCCTCGCCGTTCGGAGTGGCGGCGACCCGCTCCAGGAACAGGTGGGCGACGGAGGCGGGACGCCCGGCGACGATGTCGGCACTGCCGGAGTCGATCAGGGACTGCGCGGAACTCAACGAGGACCTCCGGGGGCGGGTGGCCGTCTGAGGGATTACGGCGCCCGTGGGGGCGGTCGCCGGGCCCCGGTTCACCTGAGCGGTACCGGTCAGTAACAAGGGCGTAGTCAGCAGCCTAGGGGGAAATCGGTCATTCCGTAAGGGGGCGGATCCAGCTGGCACGGCGTCGCGGCGCAGGTGCCCGGGCGCGGGGCCCGCGGACGGCCCGCACCCACCCGGATCCGCGGGAGGGCTTGGCAAAGGCCCGGCAAACCTCAGCCGGACAGCCCCCGAATCGTCTGTGCGACGCCGCGGAACAACGAGAATTGGGGTGCGAACCCGACCGGCGACGACAAGAGTGTGCCAGTGCTGATCAGATTGCTCCGGGCGTACCTGCGCCCATACTCCCGACCGATCACCTTGCTGGTGGTACTTCAGCTGGTGTCCACCCTCGCGGCGCTCTACCTGCCGACACTCAACGCCGACATCATCGACAGCGGCGTAATCAAGGGCGACACCGGCTACATCATGCGCGTGGGCGCGGTGATGATCGGCATCACCCTGGTCCAGGCCCTCTGCTCGATCGGCGCCGTCTACTTCGGCGCCCGCACGGCGATGGTCTTCGGCCGGGACCTCCGGGCCGCCGTCTTCGACCGGGTGCAGAGCTTCTCCGCCCGCGAGGTCGGCGAGTTCGGCGCGCCCTCCCTGATCACCCGCACCACCAACGACGTCCAGCAGGTCCAGATGCTGGCCCTGATGAGCTTCACCCTGATGGTGGCCGCGCCGATCATGTGCGTCGGCGGCATCATCATGGCGCTCAACCAGGACGTCCCGCTGTCCGGCCTGCTGCTCGCCGTCATCCCCGCGCTCGGCATCGTCGTCACGTTGCTGGTCCGCGCGCTGCGGCCCCAGTTCCGCAGCATGCAGAAGAAGATCGACACCGTGAACCGGGTGCTGCGCGAGCAGATCACTGGCATCCGGGTGATCCGCGCCTTCGTCAAGGACGACCACGAGCAGGCCCGCTTCGCCACCGCCAACGAGGACCTCACCCAGGTCGCCCGACACGTCGGCCGACTGATGTCCGTGATGTTCCCGGCCGTGATGCTGGTCGTGAACCTCTCCAGCGTCGCGGTGCTCTGGTTCGGCGCCCACCGCATCGACAGCCACGACATGCAGATCGGCGCGCTGACCGCCTTCCTCTCCTACCTGCTGCAGATCCTGATGAGCGTCATGATGGCCACCTTCATGTTCATGACGGTGCCCCGCGCCGAGGTCTGCGCCGAGCGCATCGAAGAGGTCCTCGACACCAGCTCCAGCGTCGTCCCGCCGTCCGCGCCGATCACCGAGGTGCTGCGCCGCGGCAACCTGGAGCTGCGCGACGTCGACTTCCGCTACCCCGGCGCCGAGGCCTCGGTGCTGCGCGGCATCGACCTCACCGCCCGCCCCGGCGAGACCACCGCCATCATCGGCTCCACCGGCAGCGGCAAGTCCACCCTGCTCGGCCTCGTCCCCCGGCTCTTCGACGCCACCGGCGGGCAGGTTCTGCTGGACGGCGTGGACGTGCGCGACCTCGCCCCCGAGGCGATCGCCGAGAGCGTCGGCATCGTCCCGCAGAAGCCGTACCTGTTCTCCGGCACCGTCGCCAGCAACCTGCGCTACGGCCGTCCCGACGCCACCGACGAGGAGCTCTGGCACGCCCTGGAGATCGCCCAGGCCAAGGAGTTCGTCGAGAAACTGGCCGAGGGCCTGGACGCCCCGATCGCCCAGGGCGGCAGCAACGTCTCCGGCGGTCAGCGCCAGCGCCTGGCCATCGCCCGCGCGCTGGTGCGCAAGCCCGACGTCTACCTCTTCGACGACTCCTTCTCCGCGCTCGACTACGCCACCGACGCCAAGCTGCGCAAGGCCCTCGCCCACGAGACCGCCGACGCCACCGTCCTGATCGTCGCCCAGCGCGTGTCCACCATCCGCGACGCCGACCAGATCATCGTCCTCGACGAGGGCGCGGTCGTCGGCACCGGCACCCACCGTGAACTGATGGCAGACAACCCGACGTACCGGGAGATCGTGCTCTCCCAGCTCACCGAGCAGGAGGCGGCGTGACCAGCCCCGGAAAGCCCGCCGGGAAGCCGGCGGACAGACTCCCCAGCGACTCGCAGGCCGCCGCCGCCCGCCGCGGCCCGGCCGGACCAGGTCGCTTCATGGGCGGCCAGGGCGCCGAGAAGTCCATGGACTTCAAGGGCTCCGGCAAGCGCGTGCTCGGCCTGCTGCGCCCCGAGCGCACCCTGCTGATCGGCGTCCTGCTGCTCGGCGTGGTCAGCATCGGCTGCGCCGTCATCGCCCCCAAGATCCTCGGCAAGGCCACCGACCTGATCTTCGCCGGCGTCGTCGGCACCCGCTTCCAGCCCGGCACTTCCAAGACCGATGTCATCGCCGGGCTGCGCGCCCACGGCGAGGGCGGCGTCGCCGACCTGCTCTCCGCGGTCGACTTCACCCCCGGCCACGGGATGGACTTCGGCGCCATCGGCTCCATCCTGCTCTGGGTGCTCGGCATCTACGTCGCCGCCGCCGTCCTCGGCATCATCCAGGGCCGCCTGGCCACCAAGGCGATCCAGTCGGCCGGCTACCGGCTGCGCCAGGACGTCGAGGCCAAACTGGCCCGGCTGCCGCTGAGTTACTTCGACAAGCAGCCGCGCGGCGAGGTGCTCAGCCGGGTCACCAACGACATCGACAACATCGGCCAGTCCATGCAGCAGACCATGGGACAGGTGATCAACTCGCTGCTCACCGTGGTCGGTGTACTGGCGATGATGTGCTGGATCTCCCCGCTGCTCGCCGTGATCGCGCTGGTCTCGGTGCCGCTGTCGGTGGTCGTCGCCGCCAAGGTCGGCAAGCGGGCCCAGCCGCAGTTCGTCCAGCAGTGGCAGTCCACCGGCCAACTCAACGCCCACATCGAGGAGATGTACACCGGCCACACCCTGGTCAAGGTGTTCGGCCGGCAGCACGAGTCCGCCGAGACCTTCCGCGAGCACAACGAGGCACTCTTCCACTCCAGCTTCCGGGCCCAGTTCATCTCCGGGATCATCCAGCCCGCGATGATGCTGATCGGCAACCTGCAGTACGTTCTGGTCGCGGTCGTCGGCGGTCTGCGGGTGGCCAGCGGCGCGCTGTCCATCGGCGACGTGCAGGCCTTCATCCAGTACTCCCGGCAGTTCAGCCAGCCGCTCACCCAGGTCGCCAGCATGGCCAACCTGGTGCAGTCCGGGGTCGCCTCCGCCGAGCGCGTCTTCGAGCTGCTGGACGCCCCCGAGCAGAGCCCCGAACCGGCCATGCCCGAGAAGCCGGACGCGGTCCGCGGCCGGGTCGTCTTCCAGGACGTGTCCTTCCGCTACGACCCGGACAAGCCGCTCATCGAGGACCTCTCGCTCAAGGTCGAGCCCGGCCAGACCGTGGCCATCGTCGGCCCCACCGGCGCCGGCAAGACCACCATGGTCAACCTGCTGATGCGGTTCTACGAGGTCAGCGGCGGGCGGATCACCCTGGACGGGGTGGACATCGCCGCGATGTCCCGCGAGGACCTGCGCTCGGGCATCGGCATGGTGCTCCAGGACACCTGGCTGTTCGGCGGCACCATCGCCGACAACATCGCCTACGGCGCCCAGGGCGCCACCCGCGAGCAGGTCGTCGAGGCCGCCAGGGCCGCCCACGTCGACCGCTTCGTCCGCACCCTGCCGGACGGCTACGACACCGTCCTCGACGACGAGGGCACCGGCGTCAGCGCGGGCGAGAAGCAGCTGATCACCATCGCCCGGGCGTTCCTCGCCCAGCCGTCCATCCTGGTCCTGGACGAGGCGACCAGCTCGGTCGACACCCGTACCGAGGTGCTGATCCAGCGGGCCATGGCCCGGCTGCGCACCGGCCGCACCAGCTTCGTGATCGCCCACCGGCTCTCCACCATCCGGGACGCCGACGTGATCCTGGTGATGGAGAACGGCTCGATCGTGGAGCAGGGCTCGCACGACGAGCTGATCGCCGGCGGCGGCGCGTACGCCCGGCTGTACCAGGCGCAGTTCGCGGAGGCCGTGGCCGAGGTCGACTGACGCAGCCTCATGTGACGGGCCGGGACGGGACTCACCCGTCCCGGCCCTTCGCGCACCCGGCCCTTCGCGCGCCCGGGTCTTCGCAGCGGGCGGGTCTTCGCAGCGGGCGGCGGCGTTCGCTACCGTGACTCCCGTGACCGCCCAGCCCGCAGCCCCCGACGCCTTCGAGACGAACCGCCGCTACCTGGGCTCGGTCGCCTACCGGCTGCTCGGCTCCTTCACCGACGCCGAGGACGTCCTCCAGGACGCCTGGCTGCGCTGGCAGGCCGCCGACCGCGCCGCCGTCGCCGACCCGCGCGCCTTCCTCACCACCGTGGTCACCCGGCTCTGCTACGACCAGCTCGGCTCCGCCCGGGCCCGCCGCGAGGCCTACTACGGCGAGTGGCTGCCGGAGCCGTCCGTCTCCTACGCGAGCGTCCCCGACTCCCCCGCCGAGCTGGCCGAACGCGGCGAGTCCGTCTCGCTCGCCCTGCTCGCCGTCCTGGAGCAGCTCAGCCCGGCCGAGCGGGCCGCCCTCGTGCTGCACGACGTGTTCGCGGTCGGCTTCGAGGACATCGCCGCCTCCCTGGACCGCACCCCCGACGCCACCCGCCAACTCGCGTCCCGGGCCCGCCGCCGGGTCAAGGACGGCGGCGGGCACTCCGACGACGCCGACCCGGCCGAGCACCGCCGGGCCGTCGAGGCGTTCGCCTCCGCCTGCACCAAGGGCGACATCCTGGGCCTGATGGAGATCCTCGACCCGGACGTGGTCTGGCACGCCGACGGCGGCGGCATCGTCCGCGCCGCCGCCCGCCCGGTGCGCGGCGCCGACAAGGTGGCCCGGCTGGTGGCCGGCCTGGTGGACAAGTGGTTCACCCCCGAGTTCGGGCTCGGCTACGCGACGGTCAACGGCGAGCCGGGCCTGCTCTGGTACGAGAAGGCCACCGGCACCGTCACCGGCGTGGTCGCCTTCGCCCTGGCCGACGGGCGGATCTCCGAGGCGTACGTCGTGGTCAACCCCGAGAAGCTCACTCGGATCAGCCCGGTCACGGCCTCCTGACACGACGCCCCGCGCGAACCTGTGACGCAGGTCACCGTCACATCCTGACCGGCCGCGTCGTCCCCCTCCCGAACAGCGCTCCACCGGAGCGGTCCCGCGAGGAGGCGGACGAGATGAGCAGCACCACCAGCACCGGCAAGCGGATCGTCGTACTGGGCGCCGGGTACGCCGGACTCACCGCGGCCAAGGGCGCCGGACGGCACCACACCGTCACCCTGGTCGCCCCCGAGGAGCGGCTCCTGCACCGCATCCGCCAGCACGAGACCGCGGCCGGCCGCGGCCGCGACTGGCCCGCCATCGGCGAACTGGCCCGCGGCCGCCGGATCGAGCACCGCCGGGCCCGGGCCGTCGACATCGACCCGGCCGGACACGAGGTCGTCTTGGACGACGGCACCACCCTCGGCTACGACACCCTGGTCTACGCCCTCGGCAGCCGCACCGCCTGGCACGGCGTCCCCGGCGCCGCCGAGCACGCCCACCCCGTGGAGCGCGCCGCCGAGGTGCGGCGCCTGATCCACGAGGCCGACCGCCCCGGCACCCTGGCCGTCGTCGGCGGCGGCGCCACCGGCATCGAACTGGCCACCGAACTCGCCGAGGCCCACCCCGGCCGGCGGGTGCGGATCGTCACGGCCGGGCAGGTCGGCGGCACCTACTCACCCAAGGGCCGCGCCCACATCCGGCGTGTCCTCGACCGGCTCGGCGTCGCCGTCCACGACAACGCCACCGTCACCGAGGTCACCCCGGACGGGCTGCGCACCACCGCAGGCCCGATCGGGGCCGACCTCACCGTGTGGGCCGCCTCGATGGAGCCGCACCCGCTGGCCGCCGAGGCCGGACTGGCCGTGGACGAGCACGGCCGGGCCCTGGTCGACGACCACCTGCGGTCGCTCTCGCACCCGGACGTCCACGTGATCGGCGACGCCGCCGCGGTCACCGTCCCCGGCGTCGGCACCCTGCGGATGGGCTGCGCCACCGCGCTGCCGCAGGGCCAGTACGTCGGCAGGCTGCTCGACGGGCGCACCTCGAAGCCGTTCTCGTTCAAGTACGTCGTGCAGTGCCTGAGCCTCGGTCGGCGGGACGGGCTGCTGCAGCTGGTCCACCCGGACGACTCGATGAAGCCCACCGTCCTCACCGGCACCGCGGGACGGCTGGCCAAGGCCGGGATCGTCAGCGCCGTCCTCGGCGCGCTCAAGTAGCCAGCGGGGCGTCCTGCGGGAACGGCGTCCTGCGCGAACGCGGAAGGGCCCGGGCGGGTGCCCGGGCCCTCCTGGTGCCGCTCGCCGCTACTTCTTGTCCTTCGGCGTCTCGGCGTCGGTGGACAGCGCGGCGATGAAGGCCTCCTGCGGGACCTCCACGCTGCCGACCATCTTCATCCGCTTCTTGCCTTCCTTCTGCTTCTCCAGCAGCTTCCGCTTACGGGAGATGTCACCGCCGTAGCACTTGGCGAGGACGTCCTTGCGGATCGCGCGGACCGTCTCACGGGCGATCACCCGGGAGCCGATGGCGGCCTGGATCGGCACCTCGAACTGCTGGCGCGGGATGAGCTTCTGCAGCTTGCCGGCCATCATCACGCCGTAGCTGTAGGCCTTGTCCTTGTGGACGATCGCGGAGAAGGCGTCCACCGCGTCGCCGTGCAGCAGGATGTCCACCTTGACCAGCTGCGCGCTCTGCTCGCCGATGGGCTCGTAGTCGAGCGAGGCGTAGCCGCGGGTCTTGGACTTCAACTGGTCGAAGAAGTCGAAGACGATCTCGGCCAGCGGCAGGGTGTAGCGCAGCTCGACCCGGTCCTCGGACAGGTAGTCCATGCCCTGGAGGCTGCCGCGGCGGGACTGGCAGAGCTCCATGATCGCGCCGACGAACTCGTTGGGCGCCAGGATGGTGCCGCGCACGACCGGCTCGTAGACCTCGGAGATCTTGCCGGACGGGAACTCGCTCGGGTTGGTGACGGTGTGCTCGGTGCCGTCCTCCATCACCACCCGGTAGACCACGTTCGGGGCGGTGGAGATCAGGTCGAGGTTGAACTCGCGCTCCAGGCGCTCCCGGATGATCTCCAGGTGCAGCAGGCCGAGGAAGCCGCAGCGGTAGCCGAAGCCGAGCGCGACCGAGGTCTCCGGCTCGTACACCAGGGCGGCGTCGTTGAGGCGCAGCTTGTCCAGGGCGTCGCGCAGCAGCGGGTAGTCCGAGCCGTCCAGCGGGTAGAGGCCGGAGAACACCATCGGACGCGGGTCCTTGTAGCCGCCGAGCGGCTCGGTGGCACCCTTGTGCATCGAGGTGATCGTGTCACCGACCTTGGACTGCCGGACGTCCTTCACGCCGGTGATGATGTAGCCCACCTCGCCGACGCCGAGGCCGTCGGCGACCTTCGGCTCGGGCGAGATGACGCCGATCTCCAGCAGCTCGTGGGTGGCGCCGGTGGACATCATCGCGATGCGCTCGCGCTTGGTGAGCTGACCGTCCACGACACGGACGTAGGTGACCACGCCGCGGTAGGAGTCGTACACCGAGTCGAAGATCATCGCGCGGGCCGGGGCGTCCGCCACACCGACCGGGGCCGGGACGGTGTTGACGATGTGGTCCAGCAGGTCCTCGACGCCGAGGCCGGTCTTCGCACTGACCTGGAGCACGTCGGAGGGGTCGCAGCCGATGATGTGGGCGATCTCGGCGGCGTACTTCTCCGGCTGGGCGGCCGGCAGGTCGATCTTGTTCAGGACCGGGACGATCGTGAGGTCGTTCTCCAGCGCCAGGTACAGGTTGGCGAGGGTCTGCGCCTCGATGCCCTGGGCCGCGTCGACCACCAGGATGGTGCCCTCGCAGGCCGCGAGGGAACGGGACACCTCGTACGTGAAGTCCACGTGGCCCGGGGTGTCGATCATGTTGAGGATGTGCGTCGTCCCGGCGTCCGGCCCGGTCTTGGGGGCCCACGGAAGGCGGACCGCCTGCGACTTGATGGTGATGCCGCGCTCGCGCTCGATGTCCATGCGGTCGAGGTACTGGGCACGCATCTGCCGTGGGTCGACGACGCCGGTGATCTGCAGCATCCGGTCTGCGAGCGTCGACTTGCCGTGGTCGATGTGGGCGATGATGCAGAAGTTGCGGATCAGCGCCGGGTCGGTACGGCTGGGCTCTGGCACATTGCTGGGGGTCGCGGGCACCTTGGTCCGATTCTCCGTTGGTCCGGGGCCGGGGGTGTCCGGATCATCGCTGACCGGCTATCCCGGGGACCGGACAGTCTCGTCCGATCGAAATAGTTCCTCCCATCTTCCCACGACTGCGGCACTGGACGCCGTTCGGGCACCTCGGAGCCTTCCGCCGCACGCCCTGAGGCGGCAGGATGGCCGTTCGTGATCCTGGAAAGCGCACTGCTCGACGTCCTGCCCGGCCGGGAGGAGGAGTTCCTCGCCGCCTTCGCCGAGGCCCGTCCGCTGATCGCCGTCCAGCGGGGCTTCCGCTCCCTGGAACTGCGCCGCTGCCTCGACGAGGGACGCGGCTCGCGCTTCCTGCTCCAGGTGGAGTGGGAGACGCTCGCCGACCACACCGAGGGGTTCCGCGGCTCGGCCGAGTACCAGCGGTGGCGGGAGCTGCTGCACCGGTTCTACCGACCGTTCCCGGAGGTCGAGCACTACGGCGAGCCGCTACTCGACGCGTAACGGGCACGATCCGTAAGCTAACCTGCCCAGCCGTGAGACGCATCGAACTGAGCCGCGCGCCCCGCGGAGCGCGGACAAGACGGCACAGCAAGGCCGAATCGGCCCAGACACGGCTCGGCTGGCTCGACGCGCTGCGCGGCCTCGCCGCCCTCGCGGTGGCCCTGCACCACTTCGGACTGCGGTTCTTCATCCCGCACGGCACGGCACTGACCCACCACTTCGACCTCGGCCTGTTCGGGGTGATGCTGTTCTTCCTGGTCAGCGGCTACATCGTGCCCGCCTCCCTGGAACGGCGGGGCGACATGCAGGCGTTCTGGGTCGGCCGGGTGTTCCGGATCTACCCGGCGCTCATCGTGGGCTTCGTCGCCGCGCTGGTGATCCTGCCGTCGGGACACAACCAGATGATCGACCGCGCGGTCTTCGAGCACCCGCTGCTCTCGCTGGGGGCCAACGGCCTGCTGCTCCAGGACCTGCTGGGCGTGCCCAACGCCATCAGCATCATGTGGAGCCTCACCTACGAGATGGTCTTCTACTACTTGGTGTCCGCCCTCTTCGTGCTCCGCAAGCACCGGCAGAGCGGACCGATCGCGGTGGGCTTCGCGACCTGCGCGGTCCTGCTCGGCGGGGTGCTCACCCCGGCGAACCTGGCCAGGCAGGGCCTGTCGACCGAGAACCTGATCCTGGCCGCCGGCCTCGTGGTGGCCATGGGCCTGTTCTGCGCCATCAGCGGCAACCCGCAGCTCACCCGCACCGGGGCCCTGCTGCTCGGCGTGCTCGGGTTGGTGCTGGCCTTCGGCAGCAGCCGGTCCGCCATGTTCGAGACGATGATGATCTTCGCGACCATGTTCGCCGGAACCGTCGTCTACCGCGCGGAGCACGGCCAGATCGACCGCATCCAGGCCTTCGCCTACTGCGCCTTCGTCTTCCTCGCCGGGGTGCTCGGCGGGCGCATGTACAACCACGGGGACGCACTGTGGCGGACCTGGACCACCAGCTGGATGGCGTGGTCCTTCGCCTACGCCGGGGCCTGGATCATGCTCGTCCTGGGCATGGCGCTCAGGAAGCGGCGGTTCCCGAAGGCGCTCACCTGGCTGGGCACCGTCAGCTACTCGGTGTACCTGCTGCACTGGCTGGTCATCGACGGCATGGACTGGCTCCACGGCATGCCGTGGCTCTTCCTCGGGACGCCGGCGCCGACGTCGACCAGGTTCGCGATCCTCTTCACCCTGACGTTCCTGGCCGCCACGCTCGTGGCCGCCTACCTGATGTACCGGCTGGTCGAGGTGCCGTTCCAGAAGCTCGGACGGCGGTTCCTGACCTGGCTCAAGCAGCACACCGGGGGCCCGGCCGACGCCCGGGGTACCGGCACCCCGGTCCCCGCCCAGGTTGCCCCGGCGGTCGGCGCTCCCGTCGCCCCCGGCTCCGCCACCCCCGCTCCCGTCACCCTCGACCCCGTACCGCCGGGTCGCTGAGACTGCCGGTTTGGGGCGGGCGGTCGGCCCCTGGTAGCGTGGGCTGCTGCACCTGGCCTCGGCATGCCCTCTCAGCTTGACCGCAGCCTTCGGGTGCAGCCCGTTCAATACCTTTTAGACAGACTGAGGCTCCTTCGTGGCGAACATCAAGTCCCAGATCAAGCGCAACAAGACCAACGAGAAGGCGCGCCTGCGCAACAAGGCCGTCAAGTCCTCGCTGAAGACCGCTCTGCGCAAGGCCCGTGAGGCCGCTGCCGCCGGCGAGACCGAGAAGGCCGTCGTGCTGGCCCGCGCCGCCTCCAAGGCGCTGGACAAGGCCGTGAGCAAGGGCGTCATCCACGCCAACCAGGCCGCCAACAAGAAGTCGGCCATCACCAAGCGCGTCAACGCGGCCGCCCAGGCCTGACACCCCCCCCCGGGGGCTCCGGCCCCCACCGCCTCGGACGACCCGGCCCTCTACCCGGAACCCTGAGGCGCGCGGTACTCGCACCGCACGCGGCCTGCGTTCGCCACGCGGGTGCGGTGCACACCAGCTGTACGACAGGCGCCGCAGCCGGTCTCTTCCCCAGAGGCCGACTGCGGCGCCTGTCGCGTTTCCCGCTCCGGCCGCTATGGTCGGTCGGTCACGCGCGACCGAGGTGCGTTCGAGGCGCGGGGAGCGCCCCGGGCGCCCGTCACGAGGGGGACTTCCATGACGACTCCACCGCCGCCGGGGCCGATACCGGGGCAGGGACCCGGGCAGGGAGCGAACCGGCCGGGGTACGGGTTCCCGCAGCAGACGCCGGGGGTGCCGGGGGCGGTCTCGACAGGTGCGCCCGCGCCGGGTTCGCAGGCTCCGACCGGTTTCGGTCCGCCGCCCGGGCTGCCCGCCGCACCGGGGGCGGCCGTTCCCGGGGCTGCTCCTTCGGCCTTCTCCGGGGCTGTTCCCACCGGCGGACCGGCCGGAGGCGGCTCCGGGAGCCGCTCCGGGGGCAACCTGCGCCGCAACGCCGTCTGGGCCTTCGTCGGCGCGGTGCTCGCCTCGGCCGGCTGGGCCACCGCCGTGACGGTCATCCCGGGCATGGTCAGCACCGACTCCTCGCCGCGCAGTCTCGGCAGCTACCACCTGTCGGACGACCTCTGCGCCACCGGGAAGCCCGCCCGGCTGCTGGAGAAGTACTCGGTCACCACGAGCAGCACCTCGCCGTCCCACCACACCGACCGGAACCCGGCCCTGGACAGCATGAACTGCTCGATGTCGCTCAAGCGGACCGGCGGCGACAGCGACAGCGAGTACGCCTCGGTCTACATGCGCGCCGACCTGCACAAGGCGGTGAACCCCGCGCCCGAGCTCTCGGCCAACAAGGAGGTCTACCGGTCGCGCGGCTACCAGATCACCAACATCACGGGGATCGGCGAGGAGGCGTACTTCGTGTACAAGGACGACGGCTCGGACAAGTACCACGACATCTACGCCGAGGTGGACATCCGCGACGGCGGGATGACGTACTACATCACCTACAGCGCCAACTACACCCAGGGGAAGGCCACCCCGCCATCCATGGACGACCTCCGCAACATGCTGCAGACCGACGCCGACAACGCCGTACGGGCCATGCGCAAGTAGCGCGAAGCGCCCCGAACCGTCAGTAGGCGGGGCGGGAGCCGGCCCGGGCGGCCCGGGCGACGGCGACCACCGCGCGCTCCAGGGCGAAGGCCGGGTCGTCCGAGCCGCCCTTGACGGCGGCGTCGGCCTGGGCGATCGCGGTCAGCGCGGTGGCCACCGCGTCACCGGTCCAGCCGCGCATCTGCTGGCGGACCCGGTCGACCTTCCACGGCGGCATGCCCAACTCGCGGGCCAGATCGGCCGGACGCATGTTCCGCCCGGTGGTCGCCAGCCGCCCGATGCTGCGCACGCCGGAGGCCAGCGCGTAGGTGATGCCGGTCGGCGGCTGCCCGACGGCCAGCGCCCAGCGCAGCCGCTCCAGCGCCTCCGCGGCCCGGCCGGTGACGGCCAGGTCGGCCACCTCGAAGCCGGTCGCCTCGGCCCGGCCGCTGTAGTAGCGGGCCACCACCGTCTCGTCGATCGTGCCCTCGACGTCCGAGGTCAGCTGGCTGCACGCGGCCGCCAGCTCGCGCAGATCGCTGCCGAGCGCGTCCAGCAGCGCCTGGCAGGCCTCCGGGGTCGCGGAGCGGCCCAACGTGCGGAACTCGCCCTTGACGAAGGCCAGCCGCTCGCTCGCCTTGGCCAGCTTGGCGCAGGCCACCTCGCGCCCGCCCGCCTTTCGACCGGCGTCCAGCAGGCCCTTGCCCTTGGCGCCGCCGGCGTGCACCAGCACCATGATCACTTCTTCGGCCGGGGCCTCGATGTACGCCTTGACCTCCTTCACCGAGTCGGCGGAGAGGTCCTGGGCGGCCCGGACCACGATCACCTTGCGCTCGGCGAACAGCGACGGCGTGGTCAGCTCGGCCAGGCTGCCGGGCTGCAGCCCGCCGGGCGGCAGGTCCCGTACGTCGGTGTCCGGGTCCGCCGCCTTCGCCGCGGCCACCACCTGGGCGACCGCGCGGTCCAGCAGCAGCTCTTCCTGGCCGACCGCGAGGGTCAGCGGGGCGAGCAGGTCGTCGGGTGCACTCTTCCTGGCCATCGCCTACCAGCATCCCACGCGGCGCGGACACTCCCGGCCGCCCGACCGGCCCCCGGACCGATCGACCGACCCGCCCGACCTGGACAATGGCGCGGTGACCGAGAACCACGCCACCGACCTCCCGGACGTCAACGACCCCTTCGTCCGCCAGCTGCTCGTCCTGCCCGACCGCGACGCCGCCGACGAGGCCGCCGAGGAACTCCGCGCCGATCTCCCGGACCTCGGCGAGCTGGAGATCGTCCGCGACGCCCTGGCCGGCGAGGACGACGCCGAGGACGCCCAGTGGCTCGTCGTCCTCGACCCCCCTGCCGACGGCTGGACCCCCGCCCTGCTCCACGCCCTCGACACCCTCGCCACCTCCTACGAAGGCTGGCGCGAGGAGGCCTGACCCCGGCACCACCCCTCCGGCGCGGACCCCACCACCCCTCCGGCGCAGTGTGCTCCGCTCTCCCGCTCGGAGCACACCGCCACCCGATTGACTGCGCATGCACACCAATCCCCTTGGCAGAGCGTCCAGTTGATGAGATTCAGCGAATTCCCGGATCTCTCCGCACAGGGGTTAAGCACTGTTCATGTCTCCGCCGCCGCCGGTATACCGAGCCCTCTGAACCTAGGACGGCACCGCCACAGCCACTTCCCCCTCCGCAGAAGTCTCCGTGACCCGTCGTTATGTCCGGCTGGCCGCCACCCTCGGCGCCGCCGGTGTGCTGGCCGGATCCACCGTCGCCCAGGCGGCCGCCGCCGAGGAGGGCCGCGGCGCCCACGCGAAGCACGTGCTGCTGGTCTCCGTCGACGGCCTGCACCAGTCGGACCTGGCCCGGTTCGTGGCCGAGCACCCGCAGTCGGCGCTGGCCCGGCTGGTCCGCGGCGGTGTCGAGTACACCCACGCGAGCACCACCAACCGTTCCTAAAGACTGAGCGGGAGTGAGTCCTGTTGCCAGAACCCTTGCTCAGCCGAACGCCCCGAACGGTGTTGGGCGTTCTGGTCCACCGCGTTCCTGCCGCGTTCAGCACCGCCGGATCGTGTCCGTGGTCCGGGTACGCGGGGGCGGTTTCCCTCGCTCCCCCGGGCACCGGGTCGGGCCTGGGTGGTCCGATGCCTGCCAGCATCGCTCTGGTGCTGGCAGGGCGGTGCCGTCCGTCGCCTGATCCGGTGCCCGAGGGCGCGTCTGCCGATGGCCACCGAAGCGGCGGCGTGTCGGCTGGTCTTGCGGTTTGTGGTGGTGAGGGGCTCTTGCCAGTGCTCGGCGCCCCACATGCTGGTGTATGCGGGATCGACGGCGATCACGCCGATGCCGGCTTCCGCGCACATCGACAGCAGGCGCGCGCGGAGCTTGCCGGTCGGGATGCCGGAGATCAGCTGCCGGAACCGCTTCTTGCGGCCGTGTTTCTCCCGCGTCCTGGAGTCGGTGAAGTCCAGATCCTCGATCGCGATGGCCAGCACGCCCGTGTCCCGCGCCCAGTGCAAGAGACGGGTGAGCGCGTGGCGCAGCTGGGCGTCGCGGTGGTCGGCCGACCCGGTCATGTCGTAGTCGAAGCGGCGGGGTGCGCCCATGGGGTTGCCGTGGGCGTCCAGGTGCCAGGCGGCGAGGTGGTCGGCGTTGGTGTCCACTCCGATGACGCCCTGGGCGCGAAGGGTGTCGAGTGGGAGGACCGGGAGGTCTTTGCGGGTCCACGAGGCGTCGAGGTACCAGCGCCCGGACGTGGTATCAAGATGGATGCGGTAGGCGACGGCTCGGTTCGTTTCGATGCGGTCGCGCCACTCCTCGCCCCGGTACGGAAAGTTCACCTTCGCAGCGAGGACGTACCGGCCGTGCCGGGCGTTCGCGTGTTCGGCAAGGGGAGCCGGAAGCCTGATCGACACTTGCCCGTCGGCAGTGACGCGGATCGTTTCGTTCCCGTACCGCTTGCCGGACTCGCCGTCAGCGGCGAGGAACCAGCGGGCGGCTTCCCACTCCCCACGCCACTGCTCCTGCGACTTCTCCGCCGCGTCCAAGTTGTGGCGGGTGTTCAGGAGTTTGCGGCCGCCGCGCACCACCGTCACCCGGCCAGCCTCGTGGTCGGCCCTCACCCGCCCGTACTCGCGCTCCAGATGCGCCAGGCGGCGCGACTGGGCGTGCCATTCCCGGCGCGAGCGGTACCCGCCGGGCTGCCGTTTGGTGCCCTTCTCGCCAATCGGCAGCGCGAGGCGGTGGCGGATCCCGGCGATCCCCGCGGCGAGTCCCTGCAGGTGCTGCCACTGCGCGGCGCGACAGGCCCCACTGGTCGTGCGTGGCCTTCGTGATGGACCCGGCCCAGCGCGACGACGACTGCGGGGTGAGGTCCCGCCTGCGGACTGCCCAGGTCTCGCTCGCGTGCTCCAGGCCGTCGGCGACGCGCCGGGCCAGATCCCGCGAGGCAAGGGAACCGAGGTGTCCGCCGACCAAACGCAGCACTGCGTCGTCCTCGGCGGTCAGGCCCTTGAGCCGGTCCCGGATGCACACACCTGATACAGCGTCGACGACGAACGGCCGAGCAATCTGCCGCAACACCGCCACCCCGCCCCTCCGCCCTCGTGAATCCTTCGACCACGCACATGCTGACACGCCTGGCAGCACCAGCAGCCCGAAACAGGAGAAGCGAAACCTTCTCGACAACACTTCAGCAGAAACCGGCAAAGTCACTCATGAACACCAAAGAACACTCAACAACACTCAGCTGCCAACGGTTCACCACCCCTCGGACTCCTTCCCCGGCATGGTCGCCCAGCTGACCGACGGCGGCCCGGGCACCACCGGCGTCTACTACGACGACACCTACAACGCCGCGCTGCTCCTGGCCGGCACCACCGACGGCAAGGGCGTCAAGCCCGGTGTCGAGGTGGACCTCACCGAGGACCTGGACAAGAACCAGGACGCGCTCGACGCCGGCCAGGGCCTCGCCGGCCTGCCCGGCTCCATCCTGCAGATGACCGGCCGGCCGCAAACCCTGCTCAACCCGGCCAAGCTGCCGGTCGACCCGCGCACCTGCAAGCCGGTCCACCCGCACTCCTACCTCCAGGTGAACACCGTCTTCGAGGTGGCCCGTCAGGCCGGTCTGCGCACGGCGTGGTCGGACAAGCACGCCGCCTACGACATCCTCAACGGCCCCTCGGGCGAGGGCATCCAGGACCTCTTCACCCCGGAGATCAACAGCAACGCGACCGGGTACAACGGCGACTGGACCAAGGACAACAAGGCCACCGAGCAGTACGACTCGTACAAGGTGCAGGCCGTCCTCAACGAGATCGACGGCTACGACCACAGCCGTTCGGAGCAGGTCGGCACCCCGGCGGTGTTCGGCCTGAACTTCCAGTCGGTCTCCACCGCGCAGAAGCTCAAGAGCTCCCAGGGCCTCCAGGGCGGCTACGTCAGCAAGGGCGTGCCCGGTCCGCTGGTCGAGAAGAACCTGGAGTTCGTCGACCAGCAGCTCGGCGCGCTGACCGAGGAGCTGCGCAAGCAGCACCTGGACGGCTCCACCACCGTGATCCTCTCGGCCAAGCACGGCCAGTCCCCGATCGACCCGACCGCGCTCAACCGGATCGACGACGGCCCGCTGCTGGACGGCCTCAACGCCGCCTGGAAGGCCGCCCACCCGGGCGCCGGCGACCTGGTCGCCCACGCGGTCGACGACGACGGCGTGCTGCTCTGGCTGAACGACCGCTCCGCGGCCGCCACCGAGTTCGCCAAGAACTACCTGCTGGCGCAGAGCGGCACCGGCGTCGACATCAACGGCAAGGCCCGCCCCTTCACCCACAGCGGCGTCGAGAAGATCTACGCCGGCGAGGAGGCCGCCGACCACTTCCACGTCACGCCGGGCGACGCCCGCGTGCCGGACGTCGTCGGCGTCGCGCAGTACGGCGTCGTCTACACCGGCGGCAGCAAGATCGCCGAGCACGGCGGTGCCCACGCCGACGACCTGAACGTGCCGCTGGTCGTCTCCGGCGCCGCCACCCCGGGCGGTGTCCGCCAGGACGAGAAGGTCGAGACCAAGCAGATCGCGCCGACCATCCTGAAGCTCCTCGGCCTCAAGCCCAACGCGCTCCAGGCCGTCCGCGAGGAGCACACCCGGGTGCTGCCGACCCGCTGACCCCTCCGGTCCCGCAATCGTCCACTCCCCGCACCTCGTCCCCAGGCCGGTGATGCTTCTTCGCGGCGCGCTCCGGGCCTGCCCGGAGCGCGCCGCAATCGGGTCAGGTTGCGGACGCCGTCTCGCGCCCCCTGCGGGTGCGGTGGTGGAAGATCTCTCCGAAGGTCTGCCGCCAACCATTGGGATCGATGTAATGCATGGCGATCACGGCGGCGATGACGGCACCGGTCAGGTCGTTCTGCACCTCGGCCCACGTGTGGTCGTCGGTGCAGGTGGTGAGCCCCTTGAGGCCGTGCAGGGCGTGCATGGCCTCGCCCGCTTCCTCGGCGACCTTGCCGACCTGCAGGGCCTTCAACTCCTCCGGCTCCAGATCCGCGCCGGCGGCGCGGCACACGGCCGACAGGTTCTCGATCGAGTCGAAGAGGTCTTCCATGGTGGTGATCCTTTCTGCGGTTACACGGTGGGTTGGGGCCGACCGAGCTGATGGACGGTCCATCCGTGGGTGCGCCACAATTCGGCGTCCAGGATGTTCCGCAGGTCGATGACGAGCGGGTTGTTCACCAGCGGCCGGAGCTCAGCGGGGTTGGCTGCGCGGAACTGCGGCCACTCGGTGCCGATCACGACCGCATCCGCCTGCTGGCAGGCGTCGGCGTGGGTGTCGGCGTAGTCGAGTTCGGGGTGTCGGACGGTCGCAGTCGCGTTGGCGTGCGGGTCGTGGACGGTGACCTGCGCGCCTCGGGTATGCAGCAGCGATGCGAGGGCGAGCGCCGGGGATTCCCGGACGTCGTTGGTGCCAGCCTTGAAGGACGCACCCCACATGGCAATCTGGGCGCCCCTCAGGGGCCGTGCCAGGTGGGATTCGATCAGGTCGGCAGCGGCGCGCGGCCGGTTCTCGTTGATGCGCTCGGCCGCTCGCAGCAGCTCGGCCGCGTCGTCGGCGCCGAGGTGGGCGGCGGAAGCGGTGAATGCCCTAACGTCCTTGGGCAGGCAGCCGCCGCCGTAGCCGATGCCGGGCTGCAAGCCACCGGCACCGATGCGCGGGTCCATGCCGAGGGCCTGCACCAGCGTGATCACGTCGGCGCCAGCGGCGGTGCACATGTCGGCCACGGCATTGATGAACGACACCTTGAGGCCAAGGAAGGTGTTCGCGGCGCCCTTGATCAGTTCGGCCGTCTCCGGGGTGGTGACGAACAGCGGGCAACCGTCGGCGAGGATCGGCGCGAACACCTCGCGCACGACGGCTTCAGCGTCGGGACTAGTCAGCCCGACCACAAGCCGGTCCGGTCGCAGGGTGTCTTCGACGGCGTGGCCCTCGCGCAAGAACTCGGGATTCCACACCACCTGCACCCTTTCGCCGGCCGGGGCGAGACGCTGAGCGAGCCGGGTCAGGCGGGCGGTGGTGCCGACGGTGACGGTCGACTTCCCGATGATCGCGCACGGCCGTGTCAGGTGCGGCGCGAGCGCGCGGGCGGCGCCGAAGACCTGTCCGGAGTCGTAGGATCGGCCGTCGGCGTCGATCGGCGTTCCGACCGCGAGGAAGTGCACGTCGGCGAACGCGGCGGCCTCGGTGATGCTGGTCGTGAACCGCAGTTGCCCCGAGCCGGTGTGCTTCGTGAGCAGTTCGGGCAGTCCGGCTTCGAAGATCGGGGCTTCGCCCTGGTTGAGCCGGCCGATCTTGTCGGCGTCGAGATCGACGCCCAGGACTTCGTGGCCGAGGTGGGCCATCCCGGCGGCGTGGGGGATGCCGAGGTGGCCGCAGCCGATCACCGAAACGCGCATCTTGATCCTTGTCGAAGTGGAGTGGTCGCGGGGCGCACGAGTGAGTGCGCTCCCGCGACGCTACCGGCCCGATGCGGGCCATCCGACTGCTATATGACGACAAGTCACACCGTGACGTTCAGCAGCTCGCACAGGCGGAGCAGGGCCGGGATCGCCAGCTGACGAACGACGACGTCGCCGGTGCGGGCTCCCTCGATCGGGTAAGGCTTGAAGGCGCCGTTCTCCACCAGCCCTTCGGGGTCCACGAAGAAGATGCGCATGCCCGTCTCGCGGGCGCGTTGCTGGACCGCGCGCCGGTCGGCGTGCAGGCCGACGACCAACAGGGACCGAGCCTCGGGCAGCAACGGCACCGGCGGGATCTTCTGGTCGTAGCGACGTACGAATACCTCGTGCAGCCCAGCCCGCGCCGGGAGGGTGTCGAAGTTGTGCGTGATCACCGGGCCGACCATGTGACCGGCGGCGTGAAGGGCCTTGAGCGCGTGGTGCGCGGGCGTCGGTTCGGCGAGGAAGCACGCGCGGAACATGGTGACCAAGTCAGGCGCCTTGGTGTCGGCGCCGAGCAGCATCTCCGGCACCAGCGCGTCAGCCCCGGGACTCAGGGTGAAGGCGTGGGACTGCGTCAGGGCGTTGGGAGAAGAAAGCTTTTCGAGCGGCGGGGGGGGGGGGCGGGGGGCCGGCGCCCCCCCCCCACGGTCTTGCCGTCGCCCCCCCACCCCCCCCACCCCCCCACCCCCACCACCCCCACCAAAGCCCCCACCCCGAG
>NZ_JBICZB010000011.1:0-104853 GCF_043201815.1 Kitasatospora sp. NPDC048296 | reverse complement strand
GCGCCGGCACTCTGTTTCAGCGGCTGGCTCCCCGCGCGGGGTTGGGAAAAAAACAACTTGGCCCCCGGCGCCCCCCGCGCCCCCCCCCCCCCCCCCCGCAACGTTTCTGCTGGCCCCGCCCCGCCCCTCCCTCCACCTCCCCCACACCCCTACCCCTTTTCCCTGCCCCACTTCGTGGAGGGAGGGGGAGAGCGGGGTCATTCGGGCGGGGCGTGCGGGGTGTGCGGGGTCCGGCCGGGGTCGGTGTGGGCCGCCGACTGGTTCGCTCGCTGGGGGCGCACCTTGTGGGCGCCGTGGGAGGGCTGGGGGTGGACGGCGACAGCGAGGGTGGACGGGGAGTCACCGGTCACGGCGATGTCCCCCGCGCGGTCGGTACGCAGGACGGTGGCGCCCAGCGCGCGCAGCCGCTCGACCGTGCGCGGGGACGGGTGACCGTACGCGTTGCCCTCACCGCAGGAGATCAGGGCCAGCCGCGGCCGCAGCGCCGCGGTCAAGTCCCAGTCCTGGTGCGCCGATCCGTGGTGCGCCACCTTCAGGACGTCGACCCGGCCCAAGCGGCCCAACAGGGCGGACTGGGCAGGTGGTTCGAGGTCACCGAGCAGCGCCATCCGCAGACCACCGGCCAACGACACCAACAGCGCCACACTCGCGTTGTTCGCGCCGGGCGCCTCCACGGCCGCCACGGGATCGGGCCACACCACGTCCCAGGCCAACCCCGCACCCGCCGACCGCCGTTCACCACGACCCGCCCGCAGCAACGGCACCCCGGCCCCGGCCACCCAGTCGGCCACCCGGGCCACCTCTCCCGGCGGATCGTCCAGTACCGTGCCCTCGACCGCACCGACCGCACGACCCCGCAACACCCCCGGCACGCCCTCGACATGGTCGGCATGGAAATGCGTCAGCAGCAGAAGCGGCACCGTCGTGATGCCGAGGTCGCGCAGGCACCGATCGGCGGCGTTCGGGTCCGGCCCCGTGTCGATCACCACCGCGCTGTCCGACGCATCGGTCCGAAGGGCCAACATGTCTCCCTGCCCGACATCGCACATCGCCAGCCGCCACCCCGGCGGCGGCCAGCCGGTGGCGATCCGGGCGAGCTGCGGCGGGCGCAGCAACACGGCCAGCAGCACCACCAGCAGGGCACCCGTCACCAGCGCCCGGGCCCAGCGGCGCCGGGTACGGGCCCGCCGGCCGGGCTCCGTCCGCCGGGGCAGCAGGGAGGGCGCCGCCCAGCAGACGGCCAGGGTGGCGAGGGCGACCGTCACCGTCCCGAACCAGCCGCCCGGCCAGGAGAGTTGGCCGCCCGGCAGCTCGGCTCCGCGGCGCGCCACCAGGGCGAGCCAGCTGGCCGGCACTCCGGCCGGTTCGGCGAGCAGGCGGGCCAGGGCGGGAAGGAACGGCTGCAGGACGAGCACCCCGAAGCCGAGCAACGTCGCCGGGGCCACCGCCAGTTCGGCCAGCAGGTTGCACGGGATCGCCACCAGGCTGATGTGTCCGGACAGCACCACCGTCACCGGCGCGCACAGCGCCTGCGCGGCCGCCGTCGCCGCCAGTGCGCCCGCCAGGTGGTGCGGCCAGCGTCGGGCCCGCAGGGCTTCGGCCCAGTGCGGCCCGAGGACGAGCAGCCCCGCGGTGGCGAGCACCGAGAGCAGGAAGCCGTAGGAGCGGGCCAGGAACGGGTCCAGCAGGACGAGGACCAGCACGGCTCCGGCGAGCGCGGGTACGGCCTGGCGAGGGCGGCCGGTGGCCAGGGCCAGCATGCCGATCAGTCCCGTTCCCGCCGCCCGCAACACGCTGGGCTCGGGTCGGCAGACGGTGACGAAGGCCAGCGTCAGCGCCGTGCCCAGCAGGGCGCTGGTGCGCAGCGACAGTCCCAGCACCGCGGCCAGCCCGCGCCGTTCCGCGGTGCCGGCCTGGCCGGGTGCGCCGAGCAGCACGCCGAGGACGATGGCGAGGTTGGCCCCGCTGACGGCCACCAGGTGCACCAGGTCGGTGGCCCGGAAGTCGTCCACCAGATCGTCGGGCAGTCGGGAGGTGTCGCCGACCACGAGCCCCGGGAGCAGCCCGCGCGCGTCCGAGGGGAGCCCGTCGGACGCCGTGCGCAGGCCCTCGCGCAGCCGCCCGGCGATCCGCTGCGGCAGGCTCGGCGGCGCGAGCTGCCGGGGCGGGCCGTGGACGGCCAGCAGCGCCGCGGACTCGGTGTCGTAGCCCTCCCCCGCCGGTCGGACCTCGGCCTCCGCGGCCAGCCGCTCGGACGGGAGCAGCCGCAGCCAGGGCCCGCTCTCCGGCCCTCGGACCATGACGGTCACCGGGGTGTGGGTGCGGGTGGCCCGCCCGTCCGGGAGGACGGTGACGCGGTCGGCCACGGCCTCCACGGTGAGGAGGGACTGCCCGCCGGTGGTGCCGCCGCGGGAGGTGTGGACCTTCGGGTCCCCCTCGACGGTCAGCTCCACCTCCACCGCCGGGGCGGGCGTGCCCGCGGATCGCGGCGGGGCGTGCTCGGCCGCACGGGCGAGCTCCGGCAGCGGCCCCCGGTGCAGGTCGGCGGTGTGCAGCGGGGTCGCGATCGCGGCCGCCGCTCCGGTGAGCAGGACGGCGGCGAGGGTCACCGCGGCCCCGCGCCGGCGCAGGAGGCCCGGTCGCACGAGCAGCGGGACGGCCGCGAGCACGGCGACGCCCGCGAGCGAGCGGAGCAGGATCTCGGACCCGGGCTCCAGGGTCAGCAGCGCCGCCGTGACCACCCAGGCCGAGACGGCGGGAAGCAGCAGCCGGAAGTCGGCGGCCGAGGAGCGGGGGCGCGGGAGCGCTGCGGTGACGGCGGACATGGCGGTGCCTCCCTTCGGCGGTCGGCGAGTTCGTGCATCGGGAACGGAATGGTCGTCAGGGCGTCAGAGCGTCAGCAACGGGCGGAGCTCCGCGAACGTACGGGCGCCGATCCCGCTGACCTGCCGGAGCTGGTCGACCGTGCGGAACGAGCCGTGCGAGGTGCGGTAGGCGAGGATGCGCTGGGCGAGGGTCGGGCCGACACCCGGGAGGGCGTCGAGCTGTTCGAGGGTGGCGCGGTTGAGGCTGACGGGTGGCCGGGGCGTGCCGGCCCCGGGAGGCCCGTTGGCGCCTCCGGAGAGCGGGACGGGGGCCGGTGCCTGCTCGCCGACCAGGATCTGCTCACCGTCCGTCAGCACGCGGGCCAGGTTGAGGCCCCTGGTGTCCGTCCCCGGCAGCGGACCGCCCGCCGCCCGCAGGGCGTCGGCCACCCGCGAGCCGCCGGGCAGGGTGTGCAGGCCGGGCAGGTGGACCCGTCCGCCGACGTCGATCACGACGGCGGCCTCCGTGCCCGGGCCCGCAGGGGCCTCGGGCGGCCCGGCCCCGGAGGCGGCCGGGGCGAGGGCGGAGGGCGTGCCCGGCTCCGACGGCGCCGAGGCGCCCGCGAGCGCCGGGACGGCCACCGCCTCCGGTCTGGCCAGCCAGAAGTGCTGCACGGCGTAACCCACCGCGAACAGCAGCAGGATCACCAGCCCGGCCACCGCCCGCCGGTCGAGCGCCAGCGCCGTGGCGAACCGCAGCCGCGCCCCGTCACCCGGTGAAGGGCCGACGGGGTCGACCGCTCCCGGCGGCGACGCCTCGGCAGGCAACGGTGGAGCGGCCCCCGGGGACGGGGGAACACCCGCGCAGGGGCCGCCCGCCGGTTCCTCGCCCGTCGGTTCCTCGCCCGTCGGCAGCAGCGCCGCCATCCGCAGCCGTACCGTCTCGTTGATCGCTTGGCGCTTAGCCGCGCCCAGGCCCAGGGTCGTCATGGCGAGGACGCTAGGAGGCCGACGGCCGGCCCGCGGAAACTACCGAAACCCTGTGGATAACCCGGGGGTTGTGGATAAAAAACGTCACTCACACGAGTGAGGGGAACCTGCGAAAGTTGACCGAACCGCCGCCTCAGCGCGGCGCGACCACCACCGCGAGCAGACCCGGCCCGACGTGCGCGCCGATCACCGCCCCCACCTCGCCCACGTACAGCTCCCGGAGCCCCGGCACCCGCGCCCGCAGCCGCTCAGCGAGCGGCTCGGCCCGGTCCTCGGCCGCCAGGTGGTGCACGGCGATGTCCACCGCGCCCTCCCCCGACCGCTCGACCGCGATCTCCTCCAGCCGGGCGATCGCCCGCGAGGCCGTCCGCACCTTCTCCAGCGGTTCGATCCGCCCCCCGTCCAGGTGCAGCAGCGGCTTGACCGCCAGCGCCGACCCGAGCAGCGCCCGCGCCGCCCCGATCCGCCCGCCCCTGCGCAGGTGCTCCAAGGTGTCCACGTAGAAGAACCCGCTGGTCCCGGCCGCCCGCCGCTCCGCCGCCCCGGCCGCCTCCGCCAGGCCCTGCCCGGCCGCGATCGCCTCGGCGGCCGCCAGCACCCCGTACCCGAGGGCCATGCCGACCAGCCGGCTGTCCACCACCCGCACGGGTACGGGCGCCTCGGCGGCCGCCAGCCGGGCGGCCTCGACCGTGCCGGAGAGCTCGCCGGAGATGTGCACCGAGACGATCCCCTTCGCCCCGGCCTCGGCGGCCGCCCGGTAGGTGGCGGCGAAGGCCTCCGGGTTGGGCCGGGAGGTGGTCACCCGCTGTTTGGCGCGCAGCGCCTCGGCGACGTCCTTCGGGGAGATCTCCACACCCTCGCTGAGGACCGAGTCACCGACCGCGACGCTCAGCGGGACCACCGTGATCCCGTGCCGGTCGAGGCTCTCCTGCGGCAGATAGGCCGTGGAATCGGTGACAAGAGCGAGGTCGGAGGCCATGAGCCGGAGGTTACTCCCCGTTCGTCCGGGAGGACAGCGCACTCCGGGACGCACCGGAAGGAGCCGGGAAATCAGCCAGCCGAGGGGCCTGCCGAGGTCCCCGCCGACGGCTTCCGCAGCCGCTGCGCCAGCTTCACCAGCGGATCGGCCAGCCCGAGCAGCTCCTCCGCGCTCGGCCGCCCCTTCCCGTCCGTCAACCCGGCCCGGGCCGCACCGGCACCACCAGCACCGGCACCGGCGCCGGCACCGGACGAAGCCCCGGGCGCAGCACCAGCGGAGCCGCCCCCCGCGGTGTCCCAATGCCGCAGCGCCCCCGCCTCGCTCTCGCACTCCTGGCTCAGCCGGCTCAGCTCGTCGTCCGCGAACCGGTGCATCCGGTCCTGCGCCGCCCACCGCATGGTCTCCGCCGAATGGACGATCCGCTCCGCCCGCTCCCGCAGCTCCGGCAGCTTGGCCGCGATCCGCGCGGTGTCCGGCTCGCGCTCCAGCATCCGCAGCTCGCCGTCCAGCTCCGCCGCGTGGGCGTCGAGCCGGGTCAGCAGCGCGAGGGCCTCGCCGAGCTGGCCGTCCTGCGGCAGCCCGCTCTCCAGCACCTGCCGGGTGCCGTCCAGGGAGGTCCGCAGCGTGAGCCGGACGGTGGCGATCTGCGCGGGCGGGCCGACCTTGGTGTACGTCTTCGCCTTGAGGGTGGCGGTCTCGACGGCGCGCCGGGCATTGGCCTCGTGCTTCTCGACCTTCGCGGCGACGGCCTTGGCCGCCTTGACCGTGCCTCGCACGGCCAGGACGAGCACCGCGATCCCGAAGAGCAGGACCAAGCCGATCATCACGCCGAACACGTCCATCGCGCGTCACCTTCCGCTACCGGGTCGGCCCCCACCGGGCCCAACGCGGGCCGAACTGCCGAGGGTTCCACCGTAGCCGCCGCACCCGGCCCGGAAACGGTCCGAACGGGCCCGACGGGCGGAGATCAGGGACAGATCCGGGATCTCCCCGAGGGCCCGGTACGCACCGGTGGCACCACCGCACCGCAGCACCGCCGCGCACCACCGCGCACCACCACCGCACCACAGGACACCGCCGCGCACCACCGCGCAAACGCACCGGGCGGGCGCCCCGAAGGACACCCGCCCGGTCAAGCCGGTCCCGGCCGCAGGCCCGGCCGACAACTCGGCCGAGAACTCAGTCGACCCCTCAGCCCGTCACGATGTTCACCAGCTTCGGCGCCCGCGCGATCACCTTGCGCACCGTCGCGTCACCGATCGCCGCGACCACCGCCGGGTCCGCCAGCGCCAGCGCCTCCAGCTCGGCGTCGGTGATGGTCGGCGCGACCTCCAGCCGGGCCTTCACCTTGCCCTTGATCTGCACCACGCAGGTCACCGCCTCGTCGACCACGTACGCCGGGTCGGCGACCGGGTAGTCGGCGTGCGCCAGCGACTCGCCGTGGCCCAGGCGGCGCCACAGCTCCTCGGCGATGTGCGGGGCCAGCGGCGCGACCATCAGCACCAGCTGCTCGGCGACCGACCGCGGCGTGGAGCCGCGCTTGACCAGGAAGTTGTTCAGCTCGATCGCCTTGGCGACGGCCGTGTTGAAGCGCAGCCCGGCCATGTCGCCGCGGATGCCGTCGATCGCCTTGTGCAGGGCGCGCAGGGTCGCCTCGTCCGGCTGCTCCTCGGTGACGACCAGCTCGCCGGTGCTCTCCGAGACGACGTTGCGCCACAGCCGCTGCAGGAAGCGGTACGAGCCGACGACGGCACGGGTGTCCCAGGGGCGGGAGACGTCCAGCGGGCCCATGGACATCTCGTACAGGCGCAGGGTGTCCGCGCCGTACTCGTCGGCGATGTCGTCGGGGGCGACGGCGTTCTTCAGGGACTTGCCCATCTTGCCGGCCTCGCGCTTGACCGGCTCGCCCTGCCAGAAGTACGTGCCGTCGCGCTCCTCGATCTCGGCGGCGGGCACCGGGAAGCCGCGCTCGTCGCGGTAGACGTCCGCGGTGATCATGCCCTGGTTGAACAGCTTGTGGAACGGCTCGACGGAGGAGACGTGGCCCAGGTCGTGCAGCACCTTGTGCCAGAAGCGCGCGTACAGCAGGTGCAGCACGGCGTGCTCGGCGCCGCCGACGTACAGGTCGGCGCCGCCGGCCGGCTTGGCCGCGGTGGGGCCCAGCCAGTAGCGCTCGTTGGCCGGGTCGGCGACGGCCTCGGTGTTGGTCGGGTCGACGTAGCGCAGGTCGTACCAGCACGAACCCGCCCAGTTGGGCATGGTGTTGGTCTCGCGGCGGTACTTCCTGACGCCGTCGCCCAGGTCCAGCTCGACGTTGACCCAGCCCGCGTTGCGCGACAGCGGGGTCTCCGGCGAGGAGTCCGAGTCGAACGGGTCGTAGGTGCGCGGCGAGTAGTCGTCGACCTCGGGGACCTCGACCGGCAGCATCGACTCGGGCAGCGCGTGCATCACGCCGTCCTCGTCGTAGACGATCGGGAAGGGCTCGCCCCAGTACCGCTGGCGGCTGAACAGCCAGTCACGCAGACGGTAGTTGACGGTGCCCTCGCCGATGCCGCGCTCGGCCAGCCACGCGGTGACGGCGGCCTTGGCGTCGACGACGCTCAGCCCGTTCAGCGACAGGTCGCCTTCGGAGTGCGCGGAGTTGACGATGACCGAGTCGTAGGTGTCGAAGGCGTCGTCCCAGGCCGCCGGGTCCTCGCCGCGTCCGTCGGTCGGCTCGACGACGCAGCGCATCGGCAGGCCGAAGGCGCGGGCGAAGGCGAAGTCGCGGTGGTCGTGGGCGGGGACGGCCATGATGGCGCCGGTGCCGTAGCCCATCAGCACGTAGTCGGCGATGAACACCGGGACGGACTCGCCGCTGACCGGGTTGACGGCGTAGGCGCCGGTGAAGACACCGGTCTTGACCTTGGCCTCGACCTGCCGCTCGACGTCCGACTTGGCGGCGGCCGCGGCGCGGTAGGCGGCGACGGCCTCGGCGGGGGTGGCGGCGCCGCCGGTCCACTCCGCGGGCACGTCCTGCGGCCAGGCGGCGGGGACGATGGAGTCGACCAGGCCGTGTTCGGGCGCCAGCACCATGTAGGTGGCGCCGAACAGGGTGTCGGGCCGGGTGGTGAAGACGGTGATCCTGCCGGAGTCGACGGCGAAGTCGACCCGGGCGCCCTCCGAGCGGCCGATCCAGTTGCGCTGCTGCAGCTTGATGGCCTCGGGCCAGTCCAGCAGGTCCAGGTCGGCGATCAGACGGTCGGAGTACGCGGTGATGCGCATCATCCACTGGCGCAGGTTGGACTTGAACACCGGGAAGTTGCCGCGCTCGGAGCGGCCGTCCGCGGTGACCTCCTCGTTCGCCAGCACGGTGCCCAGGCCCGGGCACCAGTTGACCGGCACCTCCTTGGCGTAGGCCAGGCGGTACTCGCCCAGCACCTCGTCGCGCTCGGCGGCCGACAGCTCGGCCCAGGCGCGCCCGCCCGGCACCTCACGCGAGCCGGACTCGAACTGGCCGACCAGCTCGGCGATCGGACGGGCTTTTCGGGCGTCCTCGTCGTACCAGGAGTTGAAGATCTGCAGGAAGATCCACTGGGTCCAGCGGTAGTAGTCCGGGTCGATCGTGGAGATCGAGCGGCGCGGGTCGTGGCCCAGGCCCAGCCGGCGCAGCTGCTGGCGCATGTTGGCGATGTTGGCCTCGGTGGAGACCCGCGGGTGGGTGCCGGTCTGCACCGCGTACTGCTCGGCGGGCAGGCCGAAGGCGTCGTAGCCCAGCGTGTGCAGCACGTTGTGACCGGTCATCCGCTGGTAGCGGGCGAAGACGTCGGTCGCGATGTAGCCCAGCGGGTGGCCGACGTGCAGGCCCGCGCCCGAGGGGTACGGGAACATGTCCATGATGAAGCTGTGCGGCTTCGCGGCGACGTCACCCGCGGACGGGTCGGCCAGCGCACCGGTGGGGTTGGGGGCGTGGAAGGTGCCCTCCTTCTCCCAGAGGTCCTGCCAGCGGGACTCGATGTCCGCCGCCAGCGCGGCGCTGTACCGGAACGGCTCGGTCGCGGTCTCGGCCGCGCCGGACGCAGGGGTCGTCTCGCTCATGGTCCTTCAAGCTCCATCGGTGTCAGTTGGCGAACCGCGCGACGCGGCCGGCCCGTGGACCCGGCCCATGACGCGGGCGGGGGCGGAAAACAAAAAATCCCCTCGCAGGAGGGGACGCCACGCCGACTCCGGCACCGCCCGAGGGCGCAGCCGGTCCTGGTCAGCGCGGCCGGCTAAGGAGCAGGCGCACGGTTCGCATGGGCTCAGGGTACCGCAAGCAGGTCAGGGCGCTTCCGGGGATACCGCACGGCGGACGGCACGCAGCGGGGCCCGGATCACCGCGCCGCGGACGGCACGCAGCGGGGCCCGGATCGCCACACCGCGGACGGCACGCAGCGGGCCCGGATCACCGCGCCGCCGCCCGCCCCGCCGCGTCGAAGTCCCGCAGCGCCTTCGCCAGCCGCTCCGACTGCATCCCCGCCGCCAGTGAGCGCGCCTGCGCCACCGTGCGGGCCGCCTCGCGCTGGTCGCCGAGCCGCCGGTGGGTATCGGCGAGCCGGACCATCAGCAGCGCCTTGGAGCGGGCTCGCCCCGGCCCGAGCCCGGCGACGGCCTCGGCGAGCAGCGGCTTGGCCATCCGGCACCGGCCGAGCGCCAGCCGCCCCTCCCCCACCATCCCGGCGAGGTCGGCCCGGGCCTCCTCGGCGCCGGGCAGGCCGTCCAGTTCGGCGAAGGCCCGAGCGGCGAAGGCTTCGGCCTGCTCGGCCTCGCCGCGGCGGCCGTGGGCACGCGAGATCCGGCCGAGCTGGCGGGCCCGGGAGGTGGGGCTGAGCGCGGGGCCGTGGGTGTCCAGGGCGGTGCGCAGCGCGGTGACGGCGTCCAGGCCGCGCCCGCCGCCGCCCTGGGTGGCGAGCACCACCAGCGCGCCGAGCCCGGCGACGCCGAGCCTGGGGTCGCCGCTGACGTGGGCGGCGCGCAGCGCGGCGACGAAGGCCCGCTGGGCGGCGGCGTCGTGGCCGAGGTCGTAGGCGGCCCAGCCGGCCAACCGGGCGAGCCTGCTGGCCGTCCCGTACAGCTCGCGACCCAGTCGTTCGTCGTACGCGCCGAGCTCCAACAGCTTGGCCAGCATGGCGAGTTCGGCCCTGGCGGGGCCGAGGACGAGGCCGCCGCCGCAGGAGCGTTCGAGCCGCTGCTTGCTCCGGCAGGACAGGCCGAGCTCGCCGACCAGCCCGGGGTCGACGCGCAGCGCGCCCTCGCCGCCCCCGACCGGCGGCGGCGGGGAGGCGAGCCGTTCGGCGGCGTGGTCGAGGTCGGCGCTGCGGAACAGGTCGGTGAGGCGGACGGGCCCGGCGTCGGTGGCCGCCTCGCGCAGCGCGGTCTGGGCGGTGTCGGCGGTCCACGGGTCGGTGAGCAGCCGGGGCGAGAGGATCTTGGCGCCGCGGTGGCCGCCCATCCTGCCCCAGAGCTGCTCGTAGGTGACAGCTATGCCCAGGGTGCGGCTGAGCACCTCGCAGACCGTCTGGTCGTGCGGGCTGCGCGGCACCATGCCGCGGTCGCGCCACTTGTACGGGGCGGTGGAGCTGATGGCCAGGCCCGGCGGCAGGGCGAGGCTCACCTCGCGGGCCAGCCGTTCCGGACTCCAGCCGAGCTGGTGCAGTATCCGGGCCAGCTCCTCGTTCCGCCTTCGCTGCAGATCGGCCATGGCACGACGGTAGCGGTCTTTCCCGCCCGCCCGTCGGTGGCATGGACACAACGGCGAAGAGCCGCCCCCCGTGACGGGAGGCGGCTCTTGATCACTGTGGAGCTATGGGGAATTGAACCCCAGACCTCTTGCATGCCATGCAAGCGCTCTACCAACTGAGCTATAGCCCCTTGACCTGCGATGTCACCGGGTTTCTCGGCCGTTTCCGTCCGTTTCCCTCGGCGACATCGACCACTTTACACGGTCCGGGGGGTGCTCCGAAAATCCGTTTCCCGAGGTGCGGCCGACGCCCGCGGCCGCACCTCGAAAACCCGTCCTGCCACCAGCACGTCCTGCCACCGACGCGTCCCGTCTCCGCCGCGTCCCGCCGCGCCTTGCCGCGAACGCGCCTTGCCACGCCTTGCCGCGAACGCGCCTTGCCACGCCTTGCCGCGAACGCGCCTACCGTGCCGCCCGCCCGCTGCGCGCGGCGAAGCCCGCTCCGGCGAGCACCCCGACGGCGTTGACCACGAGGGTCACCTCCAACGCGTGCCCGGACTCGGCGGCCGGCGCCGGCAGGGCCACCTGCCCGAGGAACACCGAGCCGAGCACCGCGACCCCGATCACCTGCCCGAGCTGGATGACGGTCACCATCACCCCGCTGGCATCGGCCGCGTCCCCGGGCGCCACCCCTGCGAGCGCCCGGGCGAACAGCGGCGCGTACGCGCAGCCGGCGACCAGACCGAGCGCGGCCATCTCCGCCAGCGGTACCGCCCCGATCTCGGCGCCGCCGCCGAGCAGTACCCCCAGCAGCAGGTAGCCGCCCCCGAGCAGCACGGCGGCGAGCACCGGCAGCAGCCCGTGCAACCGGCCCGGCAGCCGGTGCCAGTGCAGGCTGGACAGCCCGAAGCCGACCGCGACAGGCGCCGAGCAGAGCCCGGCGCGCAGCGCGCTGTGGCCGAGCGCGGCCTGCTGGTGCAGGGCGAAGGAGAACATGAAGCCCGAGAAGGCCGCCATGATCGAGAACAGTCCGGCCGCCGCCGGGCGCAGCCCGGGGGCGCGCAGCACCCGTCCGGAGATCAGCGGCTGCCCGCCGCGCCGGGCGACGCCCCGCTCGACCACCGTGAACGCGCCGAACAGCAGCACGCTGCCCGCGATCATCACCCAGCCCCAGGCCGGCCAGCCGAGTTCGTGGCCGAGCACCAGCGGCACCACCAGCAGGCCGAGCGCGGCGCCCAGCACCACCAGGCCGGGGACGTCGAAGCCGCGCGAGGCGTCGCCGGGCAGCCGCGGCAGCAGCCGGGCGCCGGCCGCCAGCAGCACCACCCCGAGCGGCACGTTGACCAGGAACACCGGCCGCCACCCGGCGCCGAACAGATCGGCGCTGACCAGCACCCCGCCGAGCACCTGCCCGAGCGCCATCCCGACGGCCAGCACCGCCGAGTAGAGGCCGAGTGCCCGGGTGCGGGCGGCGCCGGTGAAGGTGCGCTGCAGCAGGCTCATCACCTGCGGCACCATCAGCGCCGAGCCCGCGCCCTGCAGCAGCCGGAAGGCGATCAGCCAGCCGGTGGCCGGGGCGAGGCCGCAGGCCAGCGAGGTGGCGGTGAAGGCGGCCAGGCCGAGCTGGAACAGTCGGCTGTAGCCGTAGCGGGCACCGAGCCGGGCGCCGGTGATCAGCAGGACCGCGTAGCTGATGGTGTAGCCGGCGATCACCAGTTGCAGGGCGGCGCCGGAGGCGCCCAGGTCGGTGCGGATGGTGGGCACCGCGACGTTGACGATGGAGACGTCGAGCACGGCCATGAACTGCCCGCACAGGACGAGCGCGAGGAGGAGCCCCGGCCGTACGGCCGGGGCTCCGGTGGTGCCTCCGGCCACGCCGGGCCGGATCTGTAGGTCCGTCATGACGACCAGCCTGGGGCCGTCCCTGTACTGGTGGTTAGAGCCTGCTGATCCTGGTACTGGCAGCACCTGTATCGCCGGCGCGCGCTGCGGCACGATGGACGGCATGACCGTGCTTCAGGACCTGCCCACCGCGACGGGCGGCCGCGACCGCCGTCGGACCGAGCTGGCCCGCTTCCTGAAGGCCTGCCGGGCGCGGGTCACCCCCGAGGACGTCGGACTGCCGCCGGGGCTGCGCCGCCGCACGCCGGGCCTGCGGCGCGAGGAGGTCGCACAGCTCGCCGGGGTCGGGGTCACCTGGTACACGTGGCTGGAGCAGGGCCGTCCGATCAACGCGAGCGAGCAGGTGCTGCTGGCGGTGGCCCGGGCGCTGCGGCTGGACGGCACCGAGCGCCAGCACCTGTTCCGGCTGGCCGGTCTGGCCCCCTCCCCGCTCGCGCAGCCCGCGCCGCCGGAGCTGAGCCCGTCGATCCAGGTGATCCTGGACTCGCTCGCCCCACTGCCGGCGGCGGTCTCCAACACCCGGTTCGACGTGCTGAGCTTCAACCAGCCGTACGGCTCGCTGTTCGGCACCGAGCTGATGCGCCCGTCCCACGGGGTCTTCTTCAACAGCCTCTGGTGCATGCTGACCACGCCGTCGTGCTGCAACCCGTGCGAGAACCCGAACGAGGCCCTGCCGCGGATGGTGGCGGTGCTGCGCTCGGCGTACGGCAAGCACGTCGGTGAGCCGGCCTGGGAGGCCCACGTGCAGCGACTGTCGGCGCGCAGCGAGCTGTTCCGGGAGCTGTGGGCCCGCCAGGAGGTGGCCCCGCCGAAGAACCTGCTGCGGATCTTCCGCCACCCGGTGCTCGGCGTGGTACGGCTGAACGCCACCTACCTGACGATGCCGGGCGTGCCGGAGTGCTACATCGTGGTGTACGTCCCGGAGAGCCCGGACGACCGGGAGCTGGTCGAGCGGCTGAACTCCCTGCCGCCGGGCGGCTGGAGGCACACCTGCGAGCCGTAAGGGGCCGAGCGAAAGCCGAGGGAAGCCGGGGAAAGCCGGGGAAAGCCGGGGAAAGCCTGGGGGAAGCCGGGGAGGAAGCCGACAAAACCCGAGAGGCCGCCACCCGGTGGGTGACGGCCTCTCGAACTGCTGTGGAGCTATGGGGAATTGAACCCCAGACCTCTTGCATGCCATGCAAGCGCTCTACCAACTGAGCTATAGCCCCGCGACACGGACGACCCTGGCCCCGGAACTCCAACTGACCACGACCGCCGATGCGGAGTGGAGCTATGGGGAATTGAACCCCAGACCTCTTGCATGCCATGCAAGCGCTCTACCAACTGAGCTATAGCCCCGCACTCACCGGATCTCCCGCTTCCCTTCCGGGCCGCGTTCCTTCCCTGCGAACGAGGAAGACTCTAGCTGGTCAGGCCCGGAACTGCGAAATCCGCCCCCTCCGGGCCCCAGCGAAGCCCCCCGTCGCCCGAGTGCCGGCGCGCCCCGGCCGCCGGGGACGAACCGTCGGGACCGAGCCCTCAGGTGTCGTCGCCGATGACCGGCTGCGGGAGCGTGCCCGCGTTGTGCTCCAGCAGCCGCCAGCCGCGCGCCCCCTTGCCGAGCACCGACCAGCAGCAGTTGGACAGCCCGCCGAAGCACTCCCACAGCGCCGGCTCCAGGCCCAGCAGGCGCCCGAGCATGGTGCGGATGGTGCCGCCGTGGCTGACCACGACCAGCGTGCCGCTCTCCGGCAGCTTGGCGACGGCCTCCAGCACCACCGGCACCGAGCGGTCGGCGACCTCGGTGGATAGCTCCCCGCCGCCGCGCCGCACCGGTTCCCCGGCCGCCCAGGCCGCGTACTCCTCCGGGTAGCGCTCACGGATCTCGGCGTTGGTCAGGCCCTGCCAGGAGCCCGCGTAGGTCTCCCGCAGGCCCTCGTGGTGCTGCACGTCGAGCCCGGTGACCGCCGCCAGCTCCTCGGCGGTGCGCCGGGCGCGCTTGAGGTCCGAGGAGATCAGCAGGTCCGGGCGCAGGCCCGAGAGCAGCCGGGCCGCCCGCTGGGCCTGCAGGACGCCCTGACCGGTCAGCTCGATGTCCGTGCTGCCCTGGAAGCGCGACTCGAGGTTCCAGGAGGTCTGACCGTGCCGCCAGAAGACGACGCGCGGGCCGCGCGCGTCCCGGCTCAGTGCAGGTCCTCGGGCTTGCCGAAGTCGTCGGCCGGGGCGACGGCGTTGCCGGCCTGGTCGGTGATGGCGTCGGGGCGGTTGCGCGAGGCCATGGCGTCCTCGGGCAGCGGCAGCTCGGGGCAGTCCTTCCAGAGCCGGTCCAGCGAGTAGAAGGAGCGCTCCTCGGAGTGCTGGACGTGCACGACGATGTCGAGGTAGTCGAGCAGGATCCAGCGGCCCTCGCGCTCGCCCTCGCGGCGCACCGGCTTGATGTCCAGCTGCTCGCGCAGCTGGTCCTCGATCTCCTCGGCGATCGAGCGGACCTGGCGGTCGTTGTTCGCGGAGGCGATCAGGAAGGCGTCGGTGATCGACAGCACCTCGCTGACGTCGAAGGCGATGATGTTGTGCGCCAGCTTGTCGGCCGCCGCCTGCGCGGCGACGGTGATGAGCTGCTGGCTGTGGTCGGTGACGGTCACGGTGTTCTTCCGGCTCGGCGGCTTGGGGGGACCCCGGCGCTCAGCCGGGGGTCGCCTTCCAGGATCTCACGCCGCCCCGGCGGCCCCGGAACCGTTTTCCGGGGCCGCCGACGGCCGGGCGCGGCCGAACCGGGCCCGGCCGTCGGCGCCGGGCGCCGGCCGGAGGGGCCGGACCCGACCGCCGACCTACTGCTTCGGCGGCTGGTAGTCCTTGCCGAGCACGACCACCAGGTCCGCGTTCTGCGCGTCGCCCACCTTCTTCACCGCCGAGTCCGGCAGCCCCAGGCTGGTCGCCAGCGACTTCGCCGCGGCCTGCCGGGCGTCGTCGGTGTAGCGGATCTCACTGGTGGCCTGCGCGGCGGTCTTGGCGCCACCCGGGATGAAGGTCAGGCCCGAGTTGACGATCTGGACCTGCGCGGCGGCCGCGGCCGCGTCGTTGCCGCTGGCATCCTGCAGCGAGACCCGGGCCGAGGTGTCACCGGCCGCCGTGGACTTCACGGTGCCGCCGAGCACGTCCTTGACCTGCTTGCCCGCCGTCGCCTCGTCCAGCCCGCCGTCCGGCTTGACGGTCAGCGCGGCGGTGCCGAAGTGGCCGTCCTTCGCCTGCTGGGCGAGCTGGGCGAGCACCCCGGCAAGGGCGTCCTCGGGCAGCGAGGGGTCGAGCACCGCGTTCATCCGGTGCACGTCGTCCTTGGCGTCCTTGAACTCGGTCGGCATGGTGCGCACCACCGCGTCCATCACCTGCCCGAACCGGGCCAGCTGGGCGTCCCGGTTCTCGCCCGGCCCCTGCAGGGTGGCGTACGCGACCGCGGCCTTGCCGCTGAGCAGGGTGTTCTTGCCCGCCGCGGACAGCAGCTTGCCGTCCGGCTTGCCGCCCTCGTGGGTTTCGGCGTTGGTGTCCACCCGGACACCGCCGAGCTGGGAGACCAGCATCTCCAGGTACGGGGTGTCCAGCCGCCAGGTGCCCGCCACCGGGGCGCCGAGCACGGTGGCCAGGCCGTCACGGGTCGCCGAGGCGCCGATCGCGTCCATGGCCTGGCCGACGGTGGTCACCGGCGGATCGCCCGGGCCGGGCAGCCGCAGGTTGTCGGGCAGCAGCAGCACCGTGCCCTTGTGCCCGGAGGCGTCGTTGACCAGCAGCGCGCTGGACGTCTTGCCCTGCAGGTCGCGCAGGTGGACGACGTTGACCTGGCGCCCGCCGGCCGCGGCGGCCGCGGTCGGCTTGTCGCCGGTGAACCACAGGTAGCCGCCGACGCCGCCCGCCGCGAGCGCCAGCACCACACCGAGGCCGACCAGCCGGTTGCGCAGCTTGCGGCGGCGCTCGGCGCGCACCTCGCTGCGCGACTCGGCGAACTTCAGCCAGTCGATGACGTCCTCGGTCTCCTCCGCCTCCTCGTCGACGAAGGTGAACTCGCCCGTGGTGTAGCTGTCCTTGGGCGCCCGGGAGCCGGCCTTGCCGGAGCGGGCCCCGGCGACCTGCTCGGAGGGCGCCTCGGGCTTGTCCGGGGTCGCCTCGGCGGCCGGCCGGGGCGTGCGCGGGCGCGGCGGCGGCACGGCGGCGGGAGCCGCGGGCTCGACGGGAGCGGGCGCGGCTGCGGCGGCCGGGCCGCCGGCCTCGGGCTGCGGCGGCTGCTGCGGCTCGGCGACCACCGGCGCGGCCTGGTACGGCTGCTGGTACCCCTGGTGGTACGCCTGCTGCTGGTAACCGCCGTACGGGTCCTGGGTGTACACCGGCTGCCCGTACTGGTCGTACTGCGCCGACTGCTCGTACCCCTGCTGCTCGTACCCCTGCCCCTGCTGCGGGTACCCCTGGTAGCCCTGCTGGTACCCCTGCTGCTGGTGGCCGCCGTAGGTACCCTGCCCGTACACCGGCTGCCCGTACTGGTCGTACTGCGCCTGCTGCTCGTACGGCTGCTGCTGGTACCCCTGGTACGGCTGCTCGTACTGCCCGGTGGACCACTCCTCCGGCTGCTGCCCGTTGCGTTCCGTCACGCCGGCTCCTGGCTCAGGTCCCGTGCGGCGCGTACAGCGCCCGCTTGTCGATGTAGCGGACCACGCCGTCCGGGACGAGGTACCAGACCGGCTCGCCCTTGGCGACCCGGTTGCGGCAGTCCGTGGAGGAGATGGCCAGCGCCGGGACCTCCACCAGGGAGACCCCGCCCACCGGAAGTCCGGCGTCCGACAGAGTGTGCCCCGGGCGGGTGCATCCGACGAAGTGGGCCAGCGAGAAGAGTTCGTCGGAGTCGTGCCAGGTCAGGATCTGGGCGAGCGCGTCGGCTCCGGTGATGAAGAAGAGGTCGGCGTCCGGGTGCAGGGCGTGCAGGTCGCGCAGGGTGTCGACGGTGTACGTCGGGCCCTCGCGGTCGATGTCGATCCGGCTGACCGAGAACTGCGGGTTCTCGGCGGTGGCGATGACCGTCATCAGGTAGCGGTCCTCGGCCGAGGTGACCTGCCGGTCGCACTTCTGCCAGGGCTGCCCGGTCGGGACGAAGACCACCTCGTCCAGGTGGAACGCGCTCGCCACCTCACTGGCGGCGACCAGGTGGCCGTGGTGGATCGGGTCGAAGGTGCCGCCCATCACGCCGAGGCGCTTCTTCACCGGTTCCGGTCCGCCGGGAATCCCGGCCTGCTCTCCCATGCCGCCACACCTTACGCGACGCCCGTTACGGTGCGGGAACGCCCGTGTGGGGGTTGCCCGCAGATGCGTGAGGGAGCGGCCGGCCCGATGGCCGGACGCTCCCCTGGCGGTCCGTGGACCGGGCTCAGCGGTCCCGGTTGAAGCGGGTGGTGATGAAGAGCAGGAGCAGCAGGATGAACAGCGCGGCGCCACCCGTCAGGGCCGGGTTCAGGCTGTCGTGGTTGCCCCCCTCGCCCTCGGCGAGCAGGTTCAGAACGGGGAGTGCGGCAGCAGTGCTCATGGTCGGCGGGACCTTCTCGGCTCGGTGAACGGACCTGGGGGTTGTTCCGGGCCGATGAGGGCCCACCCGTCATCGTACGGGGGGTTACGCGGCAACCGCTCGGCGGCCCACCGCCACTGACCGGGCGTGAGCGGGCACGGGGAAGGCGGCGCCTACTGGCCGCGGAAGGCGCGGGCCATGATCCAGACCAGCAGACCGATCCCCACGAAGGAGGCGATCACGATGATCCGCAGGAACAGGCCGGGGCCGGCCTCGTCGGAGATGGGGGCGGCCAGGCTGACCAGCGTGTCGGTGGACATCTGAGGGGCTCCTCGAACTGCTCGGTACCGCGGCCGGATCCGGTCTCGGTTCTCCAGGGCATTCAGGGTAAACCCGCCTCACACCGGCGCCGCCCACCGGCCCCTGTGACTCGCGCTGATACTCGCCCGCTCACCTCCAGCTCGGGGCGGGAATCCCGGCGCGCCCCTTCGGTTCGGGGCGGGGATCGCGCGGCCCGCCCCGCGCGTAGGCTGGCCGCGGGGACGAGTACGCAACCACGGACGTTGCACAGACAGTCGTTGCAGGCGAAGAGCAGCGGGGGGCCGGCACCGCGCCGGGGCCGCCGTCGACCAGGAGGTACTCAGACCATGACCGACACGTTCGAGAAGAGCCCGAGCCGGCGCCGCCAGCGCTTCCCCGAGATCTCCACCCGGGCCTGGGAACACCCCGCCGACCGCTCGGCCCTGGTCGCCCTGCGCAAGCTGTCGGGCTTCGACGACGTCCTGAAGAAGCTCGCCGGGCTGGTGTCCGAGCGCGCGATCCGGCTGATGTTCCTGGCCACCGCCGTGAAGACGTCCGAGCGTCAGTTCCCCGAGCTGTACGACATGGTGCGCGACGCCGCCTACGTGCTCGACCTGGAGCAGGTGCCGGACCTGTACGTCACCCAGGACCCGACGGTCAACGCGTACACCATCGGCATCGACACCCCGATCATCGTGATCACCAGCGGCCTGGTCGAGCTGCTGGACGAGGAGGAGCTGCGCTCCGTCATCGGCCACGAGGTCGGCCACGCGATGTCCGGCCACGCCGTCTACCGGACGATGCTGATGATCCTCACCAACATCGCCACCCGGATCGCCTGGGTGCCGCTCGGCAATCTGGCGATCATGGCCCTCGTCACCGCCCTCAAGGAGTGGTTCCGCAAGGCCGAGCTGTCCAGCGACCGGGCCGGCCTGCTGGCCGGGCAGGACCTCCAGGCGTCCATGCGGGCCCTGATGAAGCTGGCCGGCGGGCACAACCTGGCCGAGATGAACGTCGACGCGTTCCTGGAGCAGGCGGAGGAGTACGAGCGGGCCGGCGACCTGCGCGACGGCGTGCTCAAGCTGCTCCAGCTGCTGCCGCAGACCCACCCGTTCGCGGTGGTCCGGGTCGCCCAGCTGAAGAAGTGGGCGGAGAGCGACGAGTACCGCTCGATCCTGGCCGGCGCCTACCCGCGCCGCTCGGACGACCGGGACACCTCGGTCGGCGAGCAGTGGAAGGCCGCCGCCGACCACTACACGACCTCGGTGAAGGAGAGCAAGGACCCGCTGATGGGCCTGCTGCGGGACGTGGCCGGCGGCGCCGCCACGGTCGGCGGCAAGCTGCGCGACACCTTCACCGGCGGCAACCGCGGCTCCGCCACGGACCGCGACGACAGCTGACCCGGCGCACGGACCACGGCGGCCGGTGGCCCCGTCCGGGTCACCGGCCGCCGTGCCGTTCCGGGTGCACGATCCGGGGGCCCGTAACCCGGCCCCCGGCGCTCTCGGTCCCTTCCGGGGCCCTCAGCCGCCCGCCAGCACCCCGCACACCTGCCAGGCCGGCCGCGAGTGGTTGCCCGGGTCGACCGGGGTGGGCGGCGCCACCGCGGCGCCCTGCACGGTGGCCAGCACCGGCCGCAGGAAGCCCGCCATCGAGGCGGTGCACGGCGCCGGCCCGGCCTGCACCACCGAGTCCACCAGCCGCAGCTGCGCCGAGGCCAGGTCCACCCGGTCGAACTGGAAGGTCAGCTCGCGCCGCACGGTCTCCAGGGTGACCGGCGCCCCGGCCGGGGCCCCGGCCGGCTTCAGCGCGTAGACGAAGGTGTGGTCGGTGGTGATCTGCAGCGTGCCGCTGTCCGCCTCGTCGATCCGCATCGCGCCGACCACCTTCACGGTGTCGGAGGCCAGCGCGACCTGCGCCGGGTCGAAGCGGACCACCCAGCCGGTCAGCGCGTGGTGCCGGTCGTCCACCGGCTGTGCGACGCTCTCGTCGAATCCGGCCTGCTCACCGGGCGTGACGAAGGCCCGTATGTCCGCGGTGGCGCCCTGCACCAGCGCGGCCGGTGCCAGCGAGGAGGCGACCAGGTAGCGCTGCACGGTGTCCAGCGCCTTGGTCACCTCGACCCGACTGAAGTGCTCGGTGGCGGCCCCGGTCGGGGTGTTCAGCCCGGTCGCCCCCTCGCCGTACCCGGGCGGCAGCGCGGCGAACGGATTCGCCGGGTCGGTCACCGGGTGGACGGCCGAGGCCGGGCTCAACGCGACCAGGCTGACGGTCACTTGACTGCCCTCGGGCCGTGCCGGGACGCCCTTCGGCGAGTTCACCCCGAAGTACACCGCCGCCCCGAAGGCCAGCAGGATGAGCAGCAGCAGGGCCAGCGCCTGGCGCGGGACGGTACCCAGCGGCCCGAGCCGCACCCGGGCCCGGGTGGCCTTGCCGAAGGAGCCCGCGAGCCGCTCCCGGGCGGACAGCTCCTGGATCCGGGCAGCCCGCACGAACGATTCGTCGAACACGACGGACCGGAATTCGTCCTCGTTTCCGGAACCGCCCTCGGGCGTACCCTCAGGAGGCTCTCGCGGGTCACCCATGACACCAGGGTAGGCGTACACCCGGCCCGCTACGAGAGCCCCTGCGCAGATTGCCGGGAACGCTCCGAGGCCACCCGCCCGGGGCGTGCGCCCCCGGCTCCGACTAGCCCGCCGGCGCCGTGACCACCGGCGCCGGTTCGGCCGGCGCGGGCCGCGGGTCCACCCCCGTGCTGCTGCTGCCGGACTCCGGGCGCCGGGGCGCGCCGGAGGTACCGCCCGCGCCCTGGTAGATCGCCGCGACCGCCACCGCCACCGCCACCAGGCTCACGCCCATGATCACCGCGAGCACCCAGGCCACCGGCCGGTGCCAGCGCTGCTGGGCCACGTACCGGCCGCGGGCGCGCACCGGATCGTAGCGGCGCCACCGCCGTCGGGTCCGGCGGCCGGTCGCCCGGCCCGGGCCCGACCACGGGTCGGGGTACAGGTGGTCCTCGTCGAGTCCGCTCGGGTACGGGCGCAGCTCCAGCGGCAACCCGTCACCGGCCGGGACGTCATAGCCCCGACCCGGTCCCGCGGAGTCCGGCTCGAACCGCGTCTCGGCCGCGGCGAGCTGCCGCTCCTTGGCCGTCGGCTCGTGCACGGCGGCGGACCGGACGAAGGCCTCATCGAAGACCACGGTGGCGAACTCGTCGTCCGCACCACCGTGGTCGGCGCCGTCGGGGTACGGCAAGCCCCCCACATCCTCAGCCACGGATTCAGCGTATTACCGGCCGGGCGATTTGTCTGTGGGTCCCGGCAGTTGGTCCGTCACACGCGTGCCGGACGCCCCCGCACGCCTCGTTCAGCGGGCGTCCGCGTCCCCGCCCACGGTCTGCGTCGCCTCGCCGCGGACATGCCCGTCACCAGTGACGATGTACTTGGTGCTGGTCAGCTCGGGCAGGCCCATCGGACCGCGGGCGTGCAGCTTCTGGGTGGAGATGCCGATCTCCGCGCCGAAGCCGAACTCACCGCCGTCGGTGAACCGGGTGGAGGCGTTGACGGCCACCGTGGTCGAGTCGACCAGCTGGGTGAAGCGGCGGGCGGCGGCCTGCGAGGTGGTGACGATCGCCTCGGTGTGGCCGGAGGACCAGCGGCGGATGTGCTCGACGGCGGCGTCCAGCGAGGGCACCACGGCCGCCGCCAGGTCGTACGAGAGGTACTCGGCGCCCCAGTCCTCGTCGGTGGCCGGCACCACGGTGGCGGCGCTGCCCTCGGCGGCCTTGAGCACCGCCTCGTCGCCGTGCACGGTCACCCCGGCCTCGGCCAGGGCCGCCAGCGCCAGCGGCAGGAAGTCGTCCGCGACGTCCTGGTGCACCAGCAGGGTCTCGGCCGCGTTGCAGACGCTGACCCGCTGCGCCTTGGAGTTCAGCAGGATGCCGACCGCCATCGCCAGGTCGGTCCGCGCGTCCACGTACACATGGCAGTTGCCGGTGCCGGTCTCGATCACCGGGACGGTCGAGCCCTCGACCACGGTGCGGATCAGCGAGGCGCCACCGCGCGGGATCAGCACGTCGACGAGGCCGCGGGCACGCATCAACTCCTGTACGGAGTCCCGGCTCTCCCCCGGCACCAACTGGATCACGTCGGCGGGCAGCCCGGCCGCGGCGACGGCGTCCCGCAGCACCGCGACCAGCGCGGTGTTGGAACGGTAGGCCGAGGCGGAGCCGCGCAGCAGCACCGCGTTGCCGGACTTCAGGCAGAGCGCGGCGGCGTCCGCCGTGACGTTCGGCCGGGCCTCGTAGATGATGCCGACCACGCCCAGCGGCACCCGCACCTGGCGCACGTCCAGACCGTTCGGCAGGGTGTAGCCGCGCACCACCTCGCCGACCGGGTCGGGCAGGCCGGCCACGTCGCGCACGTCCGAGGCGATCGCGGCGATCCGCTCCCCGGTCAGCGTCAGCCGGTCGATCACCGACTCCGCCGTGCCCGCCTCGCGGGCCCGGGCCACGTCCTCGGCGTTGGCCGCGACGATCTCGGCGGCGCGGGCGACCAGCGCGTCCGCGATCGACAGCAGCGCGGCGTCCTTGGCGCTGCGCGGCAGCGGGGCGAGCGCGGCGGCGGCCTCCCGGGCACGGCGCGCTACGGCGAGGACGGGGCTGTCGGCGGTGGCGAGGTCGCTGGTCATGCCGCCAAGGGTAGCGACTGCGCCCGCCCCGCCCGTCGCCGTTTCGGCATCCGAACAGGGCCGGTCAGTAGGGGTGCACGCCGCCCAGGTGCGGTGGCGGATCGCCGAAGCCCTCCGCCACCCGCTTGCGGTACGTCGCCCGGTCGACCACCTCCAGCCCGACAATCTCCCACGGGGGCAGGTTCGCGGTGACCTTGTGCTCGCCCCACAGCCGCAGCGCTATCGCCGCCGCGTCGTGCAGGTCCCGGGCCTGCTCCCAGTACCGGATCTCGGCGTGGTCGGCCGCGTAGCGCGCGGTCAGGAAGAACGAGTGGTCGTGCGCCAGCCGCTCCAGCGAGGCACGCAGGGCGGACAGCGGGGTGACCTGCCCGGCCACGCTCAGCACCACGTGCCACAGCCGCGCCTGCTCGGGCACGCTGGGCGGGTCCGCCGCCTCCGCACGCTGCGGCCGCAGCCTGCGCACTCCGCCGGGCCTCTGCGGTGGCGGACCGGCCGGCTCGGCGGGGCCGTCCCCGCGGCCGCCGTCGATACTGGTCAGCCGCCGGCCCGCCGTCCCTCCGGTCAGCGCTGCCTCGCGCCTGCGTTCCACCGGCGGCCTCCTGTTCGGCGATGTCGTGTCGTCCCCACCGGCCCCGTCGGCCTTCGGCCGACCGGTACGGCTGCGCCCCTCCTCGCCCGCGGCCGGGCCGCTCCTGTACGGAGCGGCCCGCCGGCCGCGCTCCGCCGATCGGCCGGCGCCGGCTGATCGGCCGGTCAGCCGCGCAGAACGACCAGGTCGTCGCGGTGGACGACCTCGCGCTCGTACGCGGCGCCGAACTCCTGGGCCAGGTCGCGGGTGGACCGGCCGAGCAGGCGGGGCAACTCCCTTGCATCAAAGTTGACCAGTCCGCGCGCCACGATGTGGCCGTTTTCGGCAAGAAGGTCCACCGGATCACCCGCGGTGAACTCCCCGTCGACCTTGGTGACCCCGGCCGGCAGCAGCGAGGCGCCGCCGGAGACGACCGCCTCCACCGCGCCCGCGTCCAGGTGCAGGGCGCCGCGCGGGCTGCTGGCGTGGGCCAGCCAGAGCATCCGGTCGGAGGTGCGGCTGCCGGTGCGCAGGAAGAGCGTTCCGGTGGGCCGTCCGGCCAGCGCGTCGGCGGCGTGGCTGGCCGCGGTGAGCACCACGGGGATGCCCGCGCCGGTGGCGATCCGGGCCGCCTCGACCTTGGTGACCATGCCGCCGGTGCCGACGCCCGCCTTGCCCGCGCTGCCGATCTCGATGCCGTCCAGGTCGTGCGGGCCACGCACCTCGCCGATCCGACTGGTGCCGGGCTTGGCCGGGTCGCCGTCGTAGAGGCCGTCCACGTCGGAGAGCAGGACCAGCAGGTCGGCCCGGACCAGGTGGGCGACCAGGGCGGCCAGCCGGTCGTTGTCCCCGAACTTGATTTCGGCGGTGGCGACGGTGTCGTTCTCGTTGACGATCGGCATCGCGCCCATCGCCAGCAGCTGGTCCAACGTCCGGTAGGCGTTGCGGTAGTGGGCGCGCCGGCTGGCGTCCTCGGCGGTGAGCAGCACCTGGCCGACCCGGATGCCGTACCGGGCGAAGGAGGCGGTGTAGCGCGCGACCAGCAGACCCTGGCCGACGCTGGCGGCGGCCTGCTGGCGGGCCAGGTCCTTGGGGCGCTTGTCCAGGCCGAGCGGGGCGAGCCCGGCGGCGATGGCCCCGGAGGAGACGAGGACGACCTCGGGGGCGTCCGGGCGGGCGCGCACCTTGGCGAGCGCGTCCACCAGGGCGTCGACCCGGTCGGCGTCCAGGCCGCCGGCCGCCGTGGTGAGTGAGGAGGAGCCGACCTTGACCACGATCCGCCGTGCGGTCAGCACCTCCTCCCGCAGTGAGTCCTCGCTCATCTCGCTGTACGCCCTTCCGGTGTGGTGCGGGTACGGCGGGCGCCGCCCGGCCGTCAACCCCGAAATCTACGCGATCCGCGCAGGCCTCCCGCAGGGTGTTTCACCGGCTGGACCCGGCCTGGTCACGGCCTCGCCACAGCCCGGCCGTCAATCCGGATGGCTGGTATGGTCCCTGACCGAAAGCCAGATCGGGGGACGGCTTCTTGCCCGCTGTACCCACTCGTCTTCGACCTTCCTGTCATCGGGCGGCGCCGCACTGGGCAGGCCGGCAACGGTTCGCGGCCGCATGCCCAGGAGAAAAGCGCACCATGCGTTCGTACACCACGAAGCTCACCGTCGCCGCCCTGGCGGCGGCCACCGCACTCTCGCTCGCGGCCTGCGGCCCGGACAACTCGGACCCGGCCGCCACCGGCGGCGCCACCGGTGCGGCCCCGGCCCAGACCGGCGCGGCCACGGGTGCCGCCTCGGGCGGTGCGGCCGGCGGCTCGACCGCCGCCCCGTCGGGCGCTGCCACCGGCGGTGCCGCCTCGGGCGGTGCCGCCTCGGGCGGTGCCGCGGCCGGTGGTGCCGCGGCCGGTGGTGCCGCCAACGGCGGCGCGGCCACGGGCGGCGCCGGTACGGCCGGCGCGTCGGGCGGCGGCGCCGGCGGCGGGAAGCTCCCGCAGGCCGGCACCTCGGTGAAGTTCGGCCAGCCGGCCAGCATCGACTTCAACGACAAGACGTCGAACACCGCCGCCAAGCTGCAGTGGACCGTCACCGGGATCGAGCCGGGCTCGCTCAAGGACTTCCAGGACGCCAAGGCCAACACCGCCGGCCTGGACGGCCGCGCGCTGTTCTACGTCAGCTGGACCATGACGAACCTCGGCGACACCAAGCTGACCTTCAGCGACCCCAGTTCCAAGCTCAAGGTCTACGACGCCGCGGGCAACACGGCCATGTTCGCCAACCCGGTCGGGTCGACCCCGATCGCCAAGTGCAACACCCCGAGCTGGTCCGGCGCCACCAAGGGCGTCGCCTTCAAGGGCTGCGACATCGTCAGCTTCCCGGCCGGCACCACCCCGGTCATGATCGGCTACGGCGACTCGACCGACATCACCAAAGTCCAGGCCGCCTGGACGAAGTGACGTTCCGTCAGAAACGAACGCCTGAACAAGCGGACGGCCCCGCCACCTCGACAGGTGGCGGGGCCGTCCGCTTCGAGCGGGTCGACTCAGTAGTCCTCGTCGTCGTCCTCGATGGCGGCCTGGCGGCCGCTGGAGAGCGCCTCGAAGGCGAAGAACTCTGCCTCGGCCGCGTCCCGGCCCTTCTGCTTCTCGCGGCGGCGGTCGACCGCCGGGCGCTGGGTCTCCATGCGGTGGTCCTCACCACGGCGGCCGAGCATCTCGGCGCCGGCGGCCATGGTCGGCTCCCAGTCGAAGACGACGGCGTTCTCCTCGGGGCCGATGATGACGGTGTCGCCCTCCTGCGCCCCGACCTTCCACAGCTGCTCCTCGACACCGAGGCGGGCCAGCCGGTCGGCGAGGTAGCCGACGGCCTCGTCGTTGGAGAAGTCGGTCTGGCGGACCCAGCGCTCCGGCTTGACGCCGCGGATGCGGTAGGCGCCGTCCTCCTCGGTGATGGTGAAGCCCGCGTCGTCCACGGCCTTGGGCCGCAGCACGATCCGGGTGGACTCCTCGGCCGGCTTGGCGGCGCGCGCCTCGGCGACGATCTTCGCCACCGCGAAGCTCAGCTCGCGCAGGCCCTTGCGGGAGGCGGCGGAGACCTCGAACACCTGGTAGCCGCGCTCCTCCAGCGAGGCCCGGGTGAGGTCGGCGATGTCCTGGCCGTCCGGCACGTCCACCTTGTTGAGCGCGACCAGGCGCGGGCGGTCGTCCAGGCCGCCGTACTCGGCGAGCTCGGCCTCGATGGTCTCCAGGTCGGTCAGCGGGTCGCGGCCGGGCTCCAGGGTGGCGCAGTCCAGCACGTGCACCAGCACCGAGCAGCGCTCGACGTGCCGCAGGAACTCCAGGCCCAGGCCGCGGCCCTGGCTGGCGCCCGGGATCAGGCCGGGCACGTCCGCGATGGTGTAGACGGTGTCACCCGCGGTGACCACGCCGAGGTTGGGGATCAGGGTGGTGAACGGGTAGTCCGCGATCTTCGGCTTGGCGGCGGAGAGCACCGAGATCAGCGAGGACTTGCCGGCGCTCGGGTAGCCGACCAGGGCCACGTCGGCGACGGACTTGAGCTCCATCACGATGTCGCGGGCCTCGCCGGGCTCGCCGAGCAGCGCGAAGCCGGGGGCCTTGCGGCGGGCCGAGGCCAGCGCGGCGTTGCCGAGGCCGCCGCGGCCGCCCTGGGCGGCGACGAAGCTGGTGCCGTGCCCGACCAGGTCGGCCAGCACGTTGCCCTTGCGGTCCAGCACCACGGTGCCGTCCGGCACCAGCAGGACGAGGTCCCCGCCCTCGGCACCGGTGCGGTTGCCGCCCGCTCCGGGCTTGCCGTTGGTGGCCTTGCGCTTGGGCGAGTGGTGGTACTCGAGCAGCGTGGTGACCTGCGAGTCCACGGTGAGGATGACGCTGCCGCCCTCGCCGCCGTTGCCGCCGTCCGGTCCGCCGAGCGGCTTGAACTTCTCGCGGTGCACGGAGGCGCAGCCGTGGCCTCCGTTACCCGCGGCGACGTGGAGTTCGACGCGGTCCACGAAGGTGGTCATAGGATGTGCCTCCAGTGCGGATGAGTCCTGCTTGTTGCTTAAAGCCGAAGGGTGGACCGGAACATTCCGGCCCACCCTTCAGTGTGAGTCTGACGCGACTCGTGAGTCCGCTCGGACTCAGGCCTCGACGGCCACGATGTTGACGACCTTGCGGCCGCGACGGTTACCGAACTGCACCGCACCGGCGGTCAGCGCGAACAGGGTGTCGTCGCCACCACGGCCGACACCGGCACCCGGGTGGAAGTGGGTGCCACGCTGGCGGACGAGGATCTCGCCGGCGGAGACGACCTGGCCGCCGAAGCGCTTCACGCCAAGGCGCTGGGCGTTCGAGTCACGGCCGTTGCGGGTAGAGCTTGCGCCCTTCTTGTGTGCCATATCTCGCTATCCCCTTACTTGCTGACCGAGTCGATGCTGGTGATGCGCACCGCGGTGTGCTTCTGACGGTGACCCTGACGACGGCGGTAGCCGGTCTTGTTCTTGTAGCGCAGGATGACGATCTTGTCGCCCTTGGTCTGGTCGACCACCTCGGCGTGAGCCTTCACGCCGGCCAGGACCCACGGGTCGGAGGTGACGGCGTCACCGTCGACGACCAGAATGGTCGAGAGCTCCACCGAGTCACCCGGCTTGGCCTCGATACGGTCGATCTCCAGCACGTCGCCGACGGCGACCTTGTGCTGGCGGCCGCCTGCGCGAACGATCGCGTACATGCGGTACCTACTTTCCCAACTCGGTCGGAACTCCCGACGCCAGCCACCTGGGTACGGACACAGGGGCCTCCTCCCGTTCGCTCCGCGCGGACGCGGGGCTTCGGGAAGGTGATGTGCTCGGGAGCGTGGCGTAGACACGCCGATGGTCAAGAATACGGACCAGCCGCCCAAGGGGCAAACCGGCCCGTACGGCCCGGGGGCGGGATGGCTCCCGCCCCCGGGCACGGGCACTACTCGGCCGCCGTATCACCCTCGGCGGCCGCGGCCTTCTTGGCCGCCGCGCTCGTCCGCTTGGTCGCGGTCTTGCGGGCGGTGGTCTTCTTGGCCGCCGTGGTCGTCTTCTTGGCGGCGGTCTTCTTCGCGGCGGTCTTGCGGGCGGCCCGCTTCTTCGGCGCCGGGGCCTCCTCGGCAGGCGCCTCCTCCGCGGCCGGGGCCTCGGCGGGCTCGGCGGCCGGGGTCTCGACGACCACAGCCTCCGTCACCACGGCCTCCGCGACGACGGCTTCCTCGGCGGCCTCGGGCTGCGCCTGCGCGACGGCCTCCACGACCGCCTCGGCGGCGGTCTCCGCGGCGGCCTCGACGGCCGGGGCGGCGGCGGCCAGGGCCGCCTCCAGCGCCGCGTCCGCCTTCGCCTGCAGCACCACGATCTCGGCGGCCTGAGGGGCGCCGGCCGGAGCCGTCGCCTTGCGCACCGCGCGGCGGCGGGGACGGCCCGCCGGAGCGGCGGCCGGGGCCTCGGCCACCGGGGCGGCCTCCACCGGCGCGATCTCGGCTGCCGGGGCCTCGACGCCCGGGACCTCCAGGGCCAGCTGGCCCTCGATCTCCTCGCGCACCGGCTCGGCGGCCTCCAGCACGGCCTCAGCGGCCTCCACGACCGCCTCGGCCACCGCGGCCTCAATGGCCTGCGGCTCCTCGTGACCGGCCCCGCCCTTGCCCCGGCGACGGCGCTTGCCGCCGCCCGAGACCTCGCCCGCGACCGCGGCCGGGGCGTGGACGTGGGTGCTCGGCTGCTCCATGTGCACGATCACACCGCGGCCGTTGCAGTGCACGCAGGACTCGGAGAAGGACTCCAGCAGGCCCTGGCCGACCCGCTTGCGGGTCATCTGGACCAGGCCCAGCGAGGTGACCTCGGCCACCTGGTGCTTGGTCCGGTCCCGGCCCAGGCACTCCAGCAGGCGGCGCAGCACCAGGTCGCGGTTGGACTCCAGGACCATGTCGATGAAGTCGATCACGATGATGCCGCCGAGGTCGCGCAGCCGCAGCTGGCGCACGATCTCCTCGGCCGCCTCGATGTTGTTCCGGGTGACCGTCTCCTCCAGGTTGCCGCCCTGGCCGACGAACTTCCCGGTGTTGACGTCGATGACGACCATCGCCTCGGTGCGGTCGATCACCAGCGAGCCGCCGCTGGGCAGCCAGACCTTGCGGTCCAGCGCCTTCATCAGCTGCTCGTCGATCCGGTAGGTGGCGAACACGTCCACCTCGGAGGTCCACCGCTGGAGCCGCTCGGCGAGGTCCGGGGCCACGTTGGAGACGTACTCGTGGATGGTCGTCCACGCCTCGTCGCCGGAGACGATGACCTTGGTGAAGTCCTCGTTGAAGATGTCGCGGACGACCCGGACGGTCATGTCCGGCTCGCCGTACAGCAGCGCCGGGGCGTTGCCGGTCGCGGCCTTCTTCTGGATGTCCTCCCACTGCTGCTGGAGGCGCTGGACGTCGCGGGTCAGCTCCTCCTCGGAGGCGCCCTCGGCGGCGGTGCGCACGATCACGCCTGCGTCGTCCGGGACGATCTTCTTGAGGATCTGCTTCAGGCGCGCGCGCTCGTTCTCGGGGAGCTTGCGCGAGATGCCGGTCATCGAGCCCTCGGGCACGTACACCAGGTAGCGGCCGGGCAGCGAGATCTGGCTGGTCAGGCGGGCGCCCTTGTGGCCGATCGGATCCTTGGAGACCTGCACCAGCACGGACTGGCCGGACTTCAGCACCGACTCGATCCGGCGCGGGCCGCCGTGGCCCAGTGCGCCGAAGTTGACCTCACCGGCGTACAGCACCGCGTTGCGGCCCTTGCCGATGTCGACGAACGCGGCCTCCATCGACGGCAGCACGTTCTGGACCTTGCCCAGGTAGACGTTGCCGACGTACGAGGTGGCCTGCTCCTTGTTGACGTAGTGCTCGACCAGCACGCCGTCCTCGAGCACGCCGATCTGGGTCCGCTGGCCGTTCTGGCGCACCACCATGACGCGCTCGACCGACTCGCGGCGGGCCAGGAACTCGGCCTCGGTGATGATCGGCACCCGGCGGCGGCCCAGCTCACGACCCTCGCGGCGGCGCTGCTTCTTCGCCTCCAGACGGGTCGAGCCCTTGATGGACTGCACCTCGTCCGGGTCGAAGGACGGCTCGGTGGAGCGGCGGCGCGGCTCGCGCACCTTCACCACCGTGCGGACGCCGTCCTCGGTGGTCTCGGCGGTCTCGACGGCACCGGCCTCACCGCTGCGGCGGCGACGGCGGCGACGGCGACGCGACGAGGACAGGCCGGCGGCCAGGTCGTCCTCCTCCTCCTCCTCGTCCTCCTCCTCGGCGACGGCCTCGGCCGACTCCTCGGCGGCGGGCTGCACGGTCTCGGCGGCCTCGAACTCCTCGGCCTCGCCACGGCGACGGCGGCGGCCGCCGCGACGGCGACGGCGGGACGGACGACCGTCCTCCTCCCACTCGCCCTCGGTCTCGGGAGCGGCGGCGGGGGCCTCCACGGCGGGCTCCTCGACGGCCGGGGCCTCGACGGGGGCCTTGACCGGCGCCTCGGCGACCGGCGCCGCGGCGACCGGCTTGCGGCGGGACGGCTCGACCCGGGTACGGACCCGGCGACGGCGGCCGACACCGCTGTACTCGTACTCGTCCTCTTCGCCGCGCTCGGCGGCGGCCGGGGCCTCGACCGGCGCCGGGGCGGCGGCGGGCTGCTGCGGCGCGGGCGGCGCGACGTAGGGAGCGGGCTCCTGGAAGACCGGGGCCTGGAAGATCGCGGTGGCCGGGCGGACCGCGCGGCGGCGCACCCGGTGGGGCGGCTCGGCCTCGGCGGCCGGAGCGGGGGCGGGGGCCGGCTCGGCGGCAGCGGGCGCCTCGGCGGCGGGGGCCTGGACGGCCTCCTCCTCGGCGGGCTCCTCCTCGGCGGCGGGCTCCTCGACCGGGGCCTCGACCACCGGCGCGGCCTCGACCACGCGACGGCGGCGGGCGCGGCGGGCCGGAGCGGCGGGGGCCTCCTCGGCCACCGGCTCGGCGGCGGCGGGCTCCTCGGCGGGGGCCTCGACGACGGGCGCCTCGGCGGCGGGGGCACCGGCCGGGGCCTCGGCGCGCTTGCGGGTGCGGCGGGCCCGGACGGGCTTCTCCGCCTTCTCCGCCTTCTCGTCCTTCTTCGCGGCCTTCCCGGCCGACTGGTCCTTCTCCGTCACCGGGGCCTCGTCGGCCGTTGGCGCGGTGACCATGATCGCGGTCGCCTCCGGCGCACCGGCCGGGGCCTCGGCGCGCTTGCGGGTCCGGCGGGCCCGGACCGGCTTCTCGGCCACCGGGGCCGGCTCGGCCGCCGGAGCCGCCGCGGCGGGCGCCTCGTGCGTCTCGGCCGGCAGGACCGTCTCGGCCGTCTCGGCGGCCGCACCCTGCGGGGTGCCCGCCGGGCGGGACACCGCCCGGCGACGACGGCGCGGCGGCGCGGCGGACGCGCCCTCGCCGCCGGTCGCGGCGGTTTCGTTCTGTTCCGTGGCCGCAGCCTGCTGCGGATCGGTGTTCTCGAGCATGCGGGTGGATCTCCCGTCAGGCCCCCGGGCTCCACATCCGGGCACGGCACGGCACCAGTGGGCGGCCGGCATCGCGACGATGCTCGGGCCGGACCCTTTGACGGTGCCGCCGCGCGGACGCGAGGCCGCACAGGGGCTCGTAGTCTCGCTCGGCGCCCCACGCTCGGCGGGGTGTCGAAAGTCTTCTGGTCTGACCAGTCTTCTGAGGTTTTCCCAAGCTGCGCCATCCCCCAACCCCGGGTGGCTCCCGGACGGGGCCCCGGGCCCACCGACCGTCCTGGTCGGCGGGCCCCGAGTGGCCTGCCTGTGCTGCGACGACGCTCGCTCCCCTGGGGAGCCGCGGGAACCCTGGAGGACCGTCGGGCCCAGTGAGGCACTGGACCCGGCCTCCGCCCACTAGGCGGACGCGGTAGCGCGCGGCCCGGCGGCCGTTTCTCAGCCGGCCGGGGCCGCGGCGCGGTCGAGCGCCAGCGGGTCGGTCACCGTGCCGGACTCCTCGTCGAGCGGCCCCTGCGCCAGCCTGGTCACCTCTGCGGGGACCGGCGGCGCCAGGTCGGCCGTCGCACGGAGACCGGACAATACGTCGTCGGGTCGTACGGCGGGTGTGGCGTGTCGTACTACCAGGCGCAGTATCGCACAGGGACGGCCGGTCCGAACATCGCGGTCGGTTCCGGAGCCTGTGTCCGCACCGCCGTCGACCTGCGGCTCGACGACCGCGAGTGCGGCCACCGCACCCCGCGCGTCGAAGACCCGCACGCCGTTCTTGGTCCGGCGCTCGACCTCGACCATCTCCTCGGCGAGGAACTTCTCCACCGCCTGGGCCGCCTCGGCCGGCTCGACGCCGTCCAGCCGGAGCAGCCACTCCGAGGCCTCCAGGCGCTCCACGAAGTTCGGCGTGCGGACCTCGACCGCGTCGATCACGTCCAGGCCCGTCGGCAGCGAGCCGTCCAACTGCGCCCGCAGCTGCTCGGGGTCGCGCGCGGCGGCCAGACCGATCTCCAGGTACTCCGCCTCGCTCGCCACCCCGGTCGGGGCCGCGTTGGCGTAGGAGACCTTCGGGTGCGGGGTGAAGCCGGCCGAGTAGGCCATCGGAACGGCGGACCGACGCAGGGCGCGCTCGAAGGCGCGCTGGAAATCGCGGTGGCTGGTGAAGCGGAGCCGGCCGCGCTTGGTGTAGCGGAGACGAATCCGCTGCACCGTCGGCGCGGGCGGCGGACCGTCGGGCGTACGGCGTGCCAGGGTCGCTCAGTCCTTTAGTCAATTGTCCCCGTCCGGCGCGGCTCATTCCCGCCACTGCCCGGACTCTGTCACCTCAAAGGGTACGCGCCCCGCCGCACCCCTCGCTCCGCCCCAGGTCAGCCACAGCCCTCGGCCCCCGCCCGGAACGCACCGGACGGGGGCCGAGGGGTGTACGACGCCTACTTGTTGACGACCGTCAGCGGCAGCATCTTCTTGCCGGTGGGGCCGATCTGGATGTGGGTGTCCATCTGCGGGCACACGCCGCAGTCGAAGCACGGGGTCCAGCGGCAGTCGTCGACCTCGACCTCCTCCAGGGCGTCCTGCCAGTCCTCCCACAGCCAGTCCTTGTCGAGGCCGCTGTCCAGGTGGTCCCAGGGCAGCACCTCCTCGTAGGAGCGCTCACGCGTGGTGTACCAGTCGACGTCGACGCCGGTGCCGGCCAGGCCCTTGTCGGCGCAGGCCATCCAGCGGTCGTACGAGAAGTACTCGCGCCAGCCGTCGAAGCGGCCGCCGTCCTCGTAGACGGCGCGGATGACGGCGCCGACCCGGCGGTCGCCGCGGGACAGCAGGCCCTCGACGATGCCCGGCTTGCCGTCGTGGTAGCGGTAGCCGATGTTCTTGCCGTACTTGCGGTCGCCGCGGATCGAGTCGCGCAGCTTGGCCAGGCGGGCGTCGGTGGCCTCGGCGGAGAGCTGCGGGGCCCACTGGAACGGGGTGTGCGGCTTGGGCACGAACCCGCCGATGGAGACGGTGCAGCGGATGTCGTTCTGGCCGGTGACCTCGCGGCCCTTCTGGATGACGTTCTTCGCCATCTCGCCGATCTGGAGCACGTCCTCGTCGGTCTCGGTGGGCAGGCCGCACATGAAGTACAGCTTCACCTGGCGCCAGCCGTTGCCGTAGGCGGTGGCGACGGTGCGGATCAGGTCCTCCTCCGACACCATCTTGTTGATCACCTTGCGCATGCGCTCACTGCCGCCCTCGGGGGCGAAGGTGAGGCCCGAGCGGCGCCCGTTGCGGGACAGCTCGTTGGCGAGGTCGATGTTGAAGGCGTCGACGCGGGTGGACGGCAGCGACAGACCGATCTTGTCCTCGGTGTAGCGGTCGGCCAGGCCCTTGGCGATGTCGCCGATCTCGGTGTGGTCGGCGCTGGACAGCGACAGCAGGCCGACCTCCTCGAAGCCGGTCGCCTTCAGCCCGCGCTCGACCATCTCGCCGATGCCGGTGATGCTTCGCTCCCGCACGGGGCGCGTGATCATGCCGGCCTGGCAGAAGCGGCAGCCACGGGTGCAGCCGCGGAAGATCTCCACGGACATCCGCTCGTGCACCGTCTCCGCGAGCGGGACCAGCGGCTGCTTCGGGTACGGCCACTCGTCCAGGTCCATCACGGTGTGCTTGGACACCCGCCACGGCACGCCCGGGGCGTTCGGCACGACGCGGCCGATCCGGCCGTCGGCCAGGTACTCCACGTCGTAGAACTTCGGGACGTACACCCCGCCGGTACGGGCCAGGCGCAGCAGCAGCTCGTCGCGCCCGCCGGGGCGGCCCTCGGCCTTCCAGGCACGGATGATCTCGGTGATGTCGAGCACGGCCTGCTCGCCGTCGCCGACCACCGCGCAGTCCAGGAAGTCCGCGATCGGCTCCGGGTTGAAGGCCGCGTGGCCGCCGGCCAGGACGATCGGGTCCTCGTCGGTGCGGTCCTTGGCCTCCAGCGGGATGCCGGCCAGGTCGAGCGCGGTCAGCATGTTGGTGTAGCCGAGCTCGGTGGAGAACGACAGCCCGAAGACGTCGAAGGCCTTCACCGGGCGGTGGGCGTCCACGGTGAACTGCGGGACGCCGTGCTCACGCATCAGCGCCTCGAGGTCCGGCCAGACGCTGTAGGTGCGCTCGGCGAGCACGCCCTCGCGCTCGTTGAGCACCTCGTAGAGGATCATGACGCCCTGGTTGGGCAGCCCGACCTCGTAGGCGTCGGGGTACATCAGCGCCCAGCGGACGTCGCAGGCGTCCCAGTCCTTGACGGTCGAGTTGAGCTCGCCGCCGACGTACTGGATCGGCTTCTGGACGTGCGGGAGGAGGGCCTCCAGGCGTGGGAAGACCGATTCGACAGTCATGTACTAGGAACCCTTACGACGTGATTCGATGCCGCGAGCCGGCACGGGAGGGGTGACCCTCAAGGGTAGCCCAATCCGGGGAACGGCCCGTCTGCCCGGGCCCCGCCGGAACCGGACCCGGCCGCCCCGTCCCGAACCGGACCCGGCCGCCCCGTCCCGAACCGGACCCGGCCGCCCCGCGGTGCGCTCCGGCGCGATCAGCCCCGTCCACAGCCGCCCGTACCCGCCCCGGCACGCACGGTGCGCGCCCGCCGCCCGGCGCCGTCCGCCGTTGACACGCCCGGACCGCCCGTGCGGTACTGACAGGGTCCTGCCCAAGGCCCTGCACCCCTTCCGGAGACGGGAGTTGGGTCGTACGCTCGGCCAACGCCGACTCCCCCGGCGGCCCGTCTCGCCCAGCACGACCTCCCCCGTCCCCCGCGAGGCCCCCTCCCCCGGCCCCGCAGAGCCCGTCCCCGGCCCGCAGGCCGCGTCCGGTGGTGCGGCACGCCCGCGTCCCGGCGGCCGTACGACCGGTCGCAAGGAGAACCATGACCGACACCGGTCGGCGGGTCCGGCCCCTGCGGATCCTCGACACCGGGCCGGCCCGCTACCCCACGCAGGCCCAGGCCGAATCCGCGGCCCGACGGCTCGCCCTGCGCCGCCCGGACCGCTGCCGGCTGCGCGAGGTCGGCCGCTCCCGGGCCGGGCGTCCGCTGCTGCTGCTCTCGGTCGACCGCGGCCCGCGCGCCGTCCTGGCGGTGGGCGGGCCGCACCCCAACGAGCCGGTCGGCACCGCCGCCGCGGTCCGTCTCGCCGAGGTCCTGCTGGAGCGCCCCGCCCGGCCCGGCCTGTCCTGGCACCTGCTGCTCTGCCTGGACCCGGACGGTGCCGCGCTGAACGCCGGCTGGCTGGACGGCCCGCTGACCATGGCCCGCCACTACGAGCACTTCTTCCGGCCCGCCTTCGAGGAACAGCCCGAACTGCTGCCCGCGCCCGGCTCGGGCCGCCCGCCGATGCCGGAGAGCCTGGCGCTGACCGGGCTGATCGACGAGCTGCGCCCGTTCCTGCAGTGCTCGCTGCACGGGGTGGACTTCGGCGGCGCGTTCGTCCAGCTGACCAGCCCGGTGCCGGGCCTGTCCGAACGCTTCGCCCGCTCCGCCGAGCGGGCCGGCCTCCCGCTCGACGTGGACTCCTACGACGCCATCGGCTGGGCCAGCCCCGCCCCCGGCACCTACCTGATGCCGAGGCGCGGCAGCGAGGGCACCTCGCGGGCGCTGCCGGACGAGCCCGAGCTGTCCACCTGGTCCTACGCGGCCCGGTACGGCGCGGTCACCGCCGTCCTGGAGGTCCCGATGTGGGCGGTGGACGCGGTCGGCGACGCCCGCCCGCACCCGGCCGGGCCGCAGGCCGTCGGCGAGGCCGCCCGCGAGCTGACCGCGCGCACCGCGGAGCTCAGCACGCTGCTCGCCCGGGTCCCGGCGCAGGCCCGGGAGGCGCACGGCGCGCTGGTGCGCACCGCCGAGTTCAACCTGGCGGTCGCCCCGCGGGTCGCCGACGAGTGGCTGGAGCTGTGGTGCCCGCGCCCGCTCAGCGCCTCCCGGGCGACCACCGCCGGGCTGGTCGCCGCCCGGCTGCCACTGCGGGTCGCCTCGATCCTGCTGCGCCTGCTCGCGGACGCCCGCGGCCCGGACGCCGATGCCGCCCGGGAGCGCGCCCGCGCCGTGGTCGCCGACAGCCTGGACCGGCTGCGCCACCGCTTCGGCGCCCGCTGGGTCCCGGTGCAGGAGCAGCTGGCCCACCAGACCCGGGCGGTGCTCACCGCCGCCGACTGCCTGCTCCACACGGCCTGACGGATCGTCAACTCGCTTCAACGGCAAGGAAAAGGGCCGGTCCGGGACGAACCCGGACCGGCCCCGACAGCAAGCGGGCTCAGGCCGCTATCGGCCGCTGGCTGCGCACCGCCTGGAGCAGCCCGACCCCGATCCAGACCGCGAACATCGAGGAGCCGCCGTAGGAGACGAAGGGCAGCGGGATGCCCGCGACCGGCATGATGCCCAGGCACATCCCGATGTTCTCGAAGGCCTGGAAGGAGAACCAGGCGATGACCCCGGCCGCCACGATCGTCCCGTACAGGTCGGTCGCCTGGCGGGCGATCCGGCAGGCGCGCCACAGGATCACGCCGACCAGTCCGATTATCGCGAGCGCGCCGACGAAGCCCAGCTCCTCACCGGCGACGGTGAACACGAAGTCGGTCTGCTGCTCCGGCACGAACTGCCCGACGGTCTGCGTCCCGTGGAACAGCCCCTTGCCGGTCAGTCCGCCCGAGCCGATCGCGATCCGGGCCTGCGCGGTGTTGTAGCCGACGCCGTTCGGGTCGAGCTGCGGGTTGGCGAAGGCGGCGAAGCGGTCGATCTGGTACTGGCTCAGCAGCCCGAGCTTCCAGATCGCGATGCTGCCGCCGACGCCGACCGCGAGGATGCCGAGCACCCAGCGGTTGGCCGCGCCGGAGCCGAGCAGGATGCCGAGCACGATCGCGGACATCACCATGGTCGACCCGGCGTCCGGCATCAGCAGCACCAGGCCCATCGGCAGGCCGGCCCAGATCAGGCCGCGGAACACCGAGCGGTGCGAGGGGAACTCCCGCTCCCCCGCGTCCACCTGGTCCGACAGCACGACCGCCATCGACAGCACGATCCCGAGTTTCGCGAACTCGGCGGGCTGGATCGAGAAGCCGCCGCCGAGCTGGATCCACGAGTGCGCGCCGTTGACGGTCGAGCCGATCGGGCTGAGCGTCGCCATCAGCAGCAGGATCACGGCGACGTAGACGAACGGCACCAGGGTGCGGACGCGCCGGGCTCCTATCGCTATCACCACGGCGCACAGCACCAGGCCGATCACGAAGTTGGTCAGGTGCCGGTAGAGGAAGTACTGCGGGTCCCCGTGGGTGAGGTTGTCGCGCCCACGGGTGGCCGACCAGACCAGCAACGAGCTGCCGAGCGAGAGGGCCAGCGCGGCCAGCAGCAGTATCCAGTCCAGCCGCCACAGCGGCGAGTCCTTGGCCAGGGCCTTGGAGACCCCGGTGCGCTGCGGGCTCAACCGCAGCTGCCGGTACGAGCCGTAGGAGTTCATGCCCGTCCCCTTCCCGCGCGGTTCGGTTCGAGCGCGGCATCGGCCACGGTGTACGACGCGGGGCTGTCGGACGGCGGCGCCGGATCGAGCCAGGCCGTCGCGGGAGCCGCGTCCGCCAGGGCGAACCGGGTGAACTGAACGGGCTGCGCGGCCTGGACGGGCTGCACGGCCTGCGCCGGGCCGGCGGCCGGCAGCACCGGGGCCGGGGCGACCGCGCCCGGCGCCGGGTCGACCGTGTACGAGGCCGGCTTGATGATCGCGGTGCCGTCCGGGTTGAACTTCGGCAGCTCGCTCTGCGGCGTCGGCAGCAGCGCCTTGCTGTTGTCGATGTTGCCCTTGTCGTCCACGCCGTACAGCGCCTGGTAGATCCGGCGGATGGCGTCACCGGAACCGCCGGAGCCGGTGCCGCCCTGGCTGATCGTCATGACGATCGCGTAGTCCTTGCTGTACGTGTCCAGCCACGACGTGGTCTGCTTGCCCTCGACCTCGGCGGTGCCGGTCTTGGCGTGCAGCGCGATCTTGTCCTGCGGCCAGCCGTTGAACTTCCAGGCGGCGGTACCGCTGGTGATGACGCCCGCGGTGGCCTGGTCGATGTAGCTGAGCAGCTTCTGGTCGCCGGGGAACTTGGCGTCCTCGTGCGGGGCGATCTCGCGGACGAGGTCCCCGCTCGGGCTTATCACCGCCTTGGCGATGGTCGGCCGGTAGAAGGTCCCGCCGTTGGCCAGCGCCGAGTAGATACGGGCCATCTGAACCGGGGTGACGAGCGTGTCGCCCTGGCCGATCGCGTAGTTGACGGCGTCACCGGCGCGCATCTGGTAGCCGTCGACGCAGTTCTCCCGGGCGATCTGGTCGGAGAAGCTGTTGCCGCCCTTCTGCGCCTGCGCGCACCAGGCGTCCTTGTTGTTGTCGTAGAAGGACTGCTTCCACTGCCGGTCCGGCACCCGGCCGGGGACCTCGGCCGGCAGGTCGACGCCGGTCTTGGCGCCGAGGCCGAACTGGTGGGCGGCCTTGAAGAACCAGTCGCCCGGGTCCTTCTTCGGCTTGATGCCGCCGTCCTTCATCCACTGGTCGTACGCCAGGCCGTAGAAGACGGTGTCGCAGGAGACCTCCAGCGCCTTCTCCAGGGAGATGGAGCCGAAGTTCTCGCTCTCGAAGTTCTTGAACTCGCGGCCGCCGATGGTCATGGCCTTCGGGCACGAGTAGGTCCCGTCCAGCGAGTAGCCGGCCTCCACGGCGGCGGTGGTGGAGATGACCTTGAAGGTCGAGCCGGGGGCGGACTGACCCTGTATGGCCCGGTTCAGCAGCGGGAAGTTGGAGTCCTTGCTGGTCAGCGACTGGTAGTCCTTGCCGCTGATGCCGCCCACCCAGAGGTTCGGGTCGTAGGTCGGGGCGCTCGCCATCGCGATGATCCGCCCGGTGTGCACGTCCATCACGACGGCGGCGCCGGAGTCGGCCTCGTAGTTGCGGTTGGTGACCTTGTCGAAGGTGTTCCGGGCGTCGGCCATGGCCTGCGCCAGGTTGTCCTCGACCACCTTCTGCACCCGGGCGTCGATGCTGGTGACCAGGTTGTTGCCGGTCTGCGGGGCGACGGTGCCGGCGGTGCCGATCACCCGGCCGAGGTTGTCCACCGCCAGCTTGGTGATGCCGGCGGTGCCGCGCAGGTCGCGGTCGTACACCGACTCCAGGCCGGCCCGGCCGATCTGGTCGGCCGGCAGGTAACGGTCCAGGCCGCTCTTGTCGGCGGTCTTGCTGACCTCGTCGTCGGTGACCGGCGAGAGGTAGCCGAGCACCTGGGCCAGGTTGGCGCCCTCGGCGCCGGTGTAGCGGCGCACGGAGGTGGGCTGCGCGGTGATCCCGGGGAAGTCCTCGCGGCGCTCCATTATCTGCATCGCCTGCTGGGTGGTCGCCTCCTTGGTGACCGGGATCGGCTGGTACGGCGATCCGTTCCAGCAGGGCTGCGGGGTCTTGGCGTCGCAGAGCCGGACCTTCTCCTGCACGTCCTTGGCCGGCATGCCGAGCACCTCGGCGAGGCGGCCCAGCACCGCCTTGCCGCCGTCCTTCTGCTGCAGCAGCGAAGTACGGCTGACGGACACCACCAGCCGGGCCTCGTTGCCGGCCAGGATCCGCCCGGAGGCGTCCAGGATCTCGCCGCGGACGGCCGGCTCGACCACCTCGCGGATGTGGTTGCCGGTCGCCTTGGCGGTGTACTCCTTGGCGTTGCGGATCTGCAGGTACCACAGCCGCCCGCCGAGGGTGGCGAGCAGCGACAGCACCAGGATCTGCAGCACCACCAGACGGATCGTCACCCGCCGGGTTCGGCCGGTCTCGGGGATGTTGCTCACGTCTCGTGCGCTCCAGGATGCGGGAAAGTCGGGAGTTCGGGGGCCTGGGCGGGCCGGTTACGGGCGCCGGGCGAAGCCGGGCCCGCGCCGCTTCTTGTACTTCGGGCCGGTCGAGACCGCACGGGTGGTGCGGTAGCGGGCCAGCGCGCCGAGGCCCGGGCCGTCGTCGTCGCTGGCGGCGGCCACCGGGTCGCGGCCGAAGCGGCGGCCGATCAGCATCACCAGCGGCACCACGAACGGGGCCAGCAGCAGGTCGTACAGCAGGGCGCTGATCACCAGGTTGCCGAGGCCGACGTGCCGGGCCGCGGTGTCGCCGACCAGGGCGCCGACGGTCGCGTACAGCAAGGTGGAGGTGATCGAGGCGGCGCCGACCACCAGCAGCGCGCTGGAGACCGAACGCTGGCGGCCGTGGTCGGGACGCAGCAGCCCGGCGGCGTAGCCCATCAGACAGAGCACCAGGGCGTAGCGGCCGACGGCGTGGTCGGAGGGCGGCGCGAGGTCGGCGAGCAGGCCGGCCGCGAAGCCGACCAGGCAGCCGCCCCTCGGCCCGTAGACCATGGCCAGGCCGACCACGACGAGCAGCAGTATGTCCGGGGTGGCACCCGGGAGCTGGAGCCGGCCGAACACGCTGACCTGGAGGATCAGGCCGAGGAGGATCAGTACGGCGGAGACGGGGATGCGGGCGAGGCGCATGGCTCAGTTCCCCCCATTGGGCTTGGCCGGCGGGGTGGCGGGCGCGGTGGGCTGCGGCTGGGCGGGCGCGGCCGGGGCCTGGCTCTGCCCGGGGGTGGGGGCCGGCGGCAGGACGGCGTCGCGCGGGTCGGTGCGCGGCGGCACGACCACCACGCCGACCAGGTCCAGCCGGGTGAACTGGACGAAGGGCTCGACCAGGATGGTCTTGGTCAGCTGGCCGGCGTTGGCCTGGACCTCGGTGACCTTGCCGACCGGGACGCCGGGCACGAACGGACGGCCGCTCTGCGAGCCGAAGGTGACCAGCCGGTCGCCGGCCTTGACCTGCGCCTTGCCGTTGAGCAGGGAGACCTTCATCGGGCTGTCGCCGCCGCCGGAGGCGAAGCCGATCTCGCCGCTGCCCTCCAGCCGGGTGCCGGCCGAGAAGCCGGGGTCGGAGGCGAGCAGCACGGTGGCGGTGGTCCGGGCGACGGTGGTGATCCGGCCGACCAGGCCCTGACCGTTGATCACCGTCATGTCACGGGTGAGGCCGTCGTCGCTGCCGGCGTCGATGGTGATGGTCCAGGAGAAGCCCTGGGCCGGGCCGATCGCGATGACCTGGGCGGCCTTGACGGTGTATCCGCCGGCGCCGGCGGTGCGCAGCAGGTCGTCCAGCTGCTTGGTGCGACCGCTCGCCATGTCGGAGGAGGCGAGCTTCTGCCGCAGTTCGGTGTTCTCGCGGGCGAGCTGGTCGGTGCGGCCGTTGTGGGTGGCGGCGTCGCGGAAGGCGCTGACGGTGTTGGCCACCGGGTCGACGACGGTGGCGGCGCCGCGCTCGACCGGGCCGAGGACGCTGGCGGCCGCGTGCCGGGCCGGGCTGAGCGGGGAGTCCGCACCGCCCTTGATGTCCACGGTGATGAGCGCGAAGGCGACGGCCACCAGCAGGATGAGCAGCAGCCGGCTCTCTCGTGTGTCCCTCACGGTGCTGGTACTGCCCCTTCGTACCTGGCGGCCGCCCGGGGCTGTGGGGCCCGGGCGGCGGCCCGTTCAGTTGAGTGTCGGATGTCTCGTCGTGGTGCTAACGGCGCGGCTGGGCGTCCAGTACCTGCTGGAGCGCCTCGAACTCCTCGACGCACTTGCCGGAGCCGAGCGCGACGGAGTCGAGCGGGTTCTCGGCGATGTGGATCGGCATGCCGGTCTCGCGGCGCAGCCGCTCGTCCAGGCCGCGCAGCAGGGCGCCGCCGCCGGTGAGCACGATGCCGCGGTCCATGACGTCGCCGGCCAGCTCGGGCGGGCACTGGTCGAGGGTGGTCTTGACCGCGTCGATGATCGAGTTGACCGGCTCGTCGATGGCCTCGCGGACCTCGGCGGCGGAGATGACCACGGTCTTGGGCAGGCCGCTGACCAGGTCGCGGCCGCGGATCTCGGCGTGCTCGTCCTTCTCGCCCTCCAGGCCGAAGGCACTGCCGATGCTCATCTTGATCTGCTCGGCGCTGCGCTCGCCGAGGAGGAGCGAGTACTCCTTCTTGATGTGCTGGACGATCGCGTTGTCCAGCTCGTCACCGGCCACCCGGATGGACTGGGCGGTCACGATGCCGCCGAGGGAGATCACGGCGACCTCGGTGGTGCCGCCGCCGATGTCGACGACCATGTTGCCGGTGGCCTCGTGGACGGGCAGGCCGGCACCGATCGCGGCGGCCATCGGCTCCTCGATGATGTGCACCTGGCGCGCGCCGGCCTGCGAGGAGGCCTCGATGACGGCGCGGCGCTCGACGCCGGTGATGCCGGAGGGCACGCAGACCACGACGCGCGGGCGGGCGAGGTAGCGACGGCGGTGGATCTTGAGGATGAAGTAGCGCAGCATCCGCTCGGTGATCTCGAAGTCGGCGATCACGCCGTCCTTGAGCGGGCGGATGGCGACGATGTTGCCGGGCGTGCGGCCGATCATCTTCTTGGCCTCGACGCCGACCGCGAGGATGCCGCCGGTGTTGGTGTTGACCGCGACGACGGACGGCTCGTTGAGGACGATCCCCTTGCCCCTGACGTACACCAGCGTGTTGGCAGTTCCGAGGTCGATCGCCAAGTCGCGGCCGATGAACGACAGGTTGCTCGCCATGGGGTGTGGGTGCCTTCCCGGGCTCGGAGTTCATGGGGTGTGGACGGATGCAGCGCCCACGCTTGGGCGGAGACCAGCTGAGCTGCCTTACCGGGCCCTTGAGTCGCGTCCATCGTAGTCACGCCGCGCGGAACGGACATCGACGTGGGGGCACACCGTCCATTGTCCGGAGCGTGATCGCTTCTCCGAGCATTGGGACGCCGTGTCGGCGTCCCCAGTTCCCTATTTCACGATAAGAATGCCCCGGCCGGGCCAATGGTCCCGACCGGGGCAGTCCCAAGGTCCTGCGGGCCCCGACACGGTGCCCGCCGGGGCGGATCGTCCGGCCTTCCCGGGCGTTTCGCCCGGCTCGGATCAGGCGTGCGCCGGGAAGAAGATCTTGATCTCGCGCTCGGCGGACTCCGGGGAGTCGGAGGCGTGGATCAGGTTCTCGCGGGTGATGGTCGCGTAGTCGCCGCGGATGGTGCCGGCCCCGGCCTCCAGCGGGTTGGTGGCGCCGGCCAGCATGCGGATGCCCTTCACGACCTCCTCGCCCTCGACGATCATCGCGATCGACGGGCCGGAGGTCATGAACTCCAGCAGCGGCTCGTAGAACGGGCGGCCGACGTGCTCCTCGTAGTGCTGCTCCAGCGTCGCCCGGTCGAAGGTGCGCAGCTCCATGGCAGCGAGCTGCCAGCCGGCCTTGCGCTCGATGCGGCTGATGATCTCGCCGGCCAGGCCGCGGCGGACGGCGTCGGGCTTGAGCAGGACGAGAGTGCGCTGGGACACGGTGCGTCTCCTGGGGATTCGGTTCGGCAGACAGTCGGGTCGCGAGGCGGGAGCCGACAGGGCAGAGGTTACCTTGCGTACACGGCGTGTCGGTTCGCCGGTCCCGGCCCCGGCCCTGTACGGCCGCCGGCTCAGGCCTGTACGGCCGCCCCGGCCTCGGCGGCCGCGCGGGCGGCCTTGAACTCGTCCACCTTGCGGCCGTAGTGCACCGAGCACCACCACAGGCCGGCGAAGACCACGCCGAGGCCGAACATGGTCGGCAGGACGAAGCCGCTGGCGATCAGGCCGGCCTGCAGCACCCAGCCGATCTGCACCGCGCCGGGGCGGTTGATCATGCCGCAGAGCGCGACGCACAGCGCCATCGCGATCCCGCTGACGATCCACACCGTGGCCGTCGAGACGCTGGAGAGCTGCATCGCGACCAGCGCCGCGAACATGATCAGCAGCGCCTCGCCGATCAGGGTCGAGGAGCAGAGCGTCCTCATGTCACTTCCTCCCGAGCAGCAGGCGGGCCTCGCCCACCGTGATGACCGAACCGGTGACCAGCACCCCGGCGCCGCCGAGGTCGCCCTCCTCCTCGGCCAGGGTGACGGCGGCGGCGATGGCGTCGTCGAGCCGGGGCTCGACCTGGACGCGGTCCTCGCCGAAGACCTCGACGGCCAGGGCCGCGAGCGCGTCCACGTCCATCGCGCGGTGGGTGGAGTTCTGGGTGATGACGACCTCGGCCAGGATCGGCTCGAAGGCCTCCAGCACGCCGGCCACGTCCTTGTCCCCGGAGGTGCCGATCACGCCGACCAGGCGGGTGAAGCCGAAGGACTCGGAGATCGCGGCGACGGTGGCCTGGGCGCCGTGCGGGTTGTGCGCGGCGTCGAGGATGATCGTGGGGCTGCGGCGGACGATCTCCAGGCGGCCCGGCGAGGAGACGCCGGAGAAGGCCTGGCGGATCTTGTCCACGTCCAGCTGCCCGCCGCGGGCGCCGCCGACGCCGAAGAAGGCCTCGACCGCGGCCAGCGCCAGCGCCGCGTTGTGCGCCTGGTACTCGCCGTGCAGCGGGATGAAGACGTCCTCGTACTCCTCGCCGCCGAGCCCGCGCAGCGTCACCAGCTGGCCGCCGACGGCGAGTTCACGGCGGATCACACCGAACTCCATGCCCTCGCGGGCGACCGTGGCGTCCACCTCGACGGCCCGGCGCAGGATGATCTGGGCGGCGTCCAGCTGCTGCTGGGCGACCACCGCGACGGCGCCGGACTTGATGATCCCGGACTTCTCGACCGCGATCTCACCGGTGGTCTCGCCGAGCTTGTCGGTGTGGTCCAGCCCGATCGGGGTGATCACGGCGACGGCGGCGTCGATGACGTTGGTGGCGTCCCAGGAGCCGCCCATGCCGACCTCGACCACCGCGACGTCCACCGGGGCGTCGGCGAAGGCGGCGTAGGCCATGCCGGTCAGCACCTCGAAGAAGGACATCGGCACCGGCTGCGCCGCGTCGACCATCTGCACGTAGGGCTCGATGTCGCGGTAGACCTCGACGAACCGCTCGGGGCTGATCGGGGCGCCGTCCAGGCTGATCCGCTCGGTGACGGTCTCCACGTGCGGGCTGGTGTAGCGGCCGGTGCGCAGCTCGAAGGTGTTGAGCAGCTGCTCGATCATCCGGGCAGTGGAGGTCTTGCCGTTGGTCCCGGTGATGTGGATGGAGGGGAAGGACTGCTGGGGCTGGCCCAGGATGTCCATCAGCGCCTCGATCCGGTCGAGCGAGGGCTCCAGCTTGTTCTCCGGCCAGCGCTTGGACAGCTCCAGCTCGACGTCGCGCAGGGCGTCGCCGGTGCCGCCGTCGGCGGGGCGGAGGGTGTACGGGTTCGGGTCGGCCTTGTCGCTCACGACCACAGTCTACGGAGCGGCGGCGCTCCATCCCCACAGGGTGAGAGCGGGGGAGGCGGCGGGGGCGGCGGCCAGGGTGAGAACGGCCACTTTGCCCGGCTTTGCCCTGCGCCCCCAGTTCACCCCCTTTACTATTGCTTTAGCGAGTTTGAACGGCAATGAAGCATCGATTCGCAACTCACAGGAGCTGACAGCCTTTAATCATGAGGAGTACCGCGCCATGCCCGACGCCCTGCACGACTGGATCGTGCTCCGTCAGGAGGAGATCGTCCGGGTCGCCGGACTGATCTCCCTGGCACTCGTCTGCTACATGGCCTTCGTCTTCGGACGCTTCCTCGTGTACTGGGCCGGCTCCCGCCACGCCTTCAAGCACAACAAGCCCGCCGAGCCCGGCGACCCGTCCGCCTTCCAGTGGCACCTGGTCATCCCGTGCCGCGACGAGGAGGCCGTGGTCACCCAGACCCTGGAGGGCCTGCGGGCCGGCGCGCCCGACGCCCACCTGTGGGTGATCGACGACGACAGCGAGGACGCCACCCGCGAGCTCGTGCTCGCCTCCGCGGCCCGCGACCCGCGCATCCACCTCGTCCAGCGCCGCCGCCCGCACGCCCGGATCGGCAAGGGCGCCGCCCTCAACGCCGCCTACCGCGAGATCTCCGCCTGGCTGCCCGAGTCCACCGACCGCTCCCGGGTGGTGATCGGCGTGGTCGACGCCGACGGCCGGCTCGACCCGGGCACCCTCGGCCAGGTCTGCAACCCCAAGGCGCTCGGCCGCCCCGACACCGGCGCCGTCCAGATCGGCGTGCGGATGCGCAACGCCGACGACGAGCGCCCGCTGCCCGGCCGCGGCCGCACCGCCAACGCCTTCGCCCGCGCCCTGGTCCGGATGCAGGACGTCGAGTTCCAGGCCAACAACGCCGGCATGCAGCTGCTGCGCCGCCGCACCGGCAGCGTCGGCCTCGGCGGCAACGGCCAGTTCGTCCGGCTGACCGCCCTCGACTCGCTCACCGCCGAGGAGGGCCGGGCCGGCCGCCCCTGGCCCGAGCGCGCCCTGCTGGAGGACTACGAGTCCGGCCTCGACCTGCGCCTGGCCGGCTGGCGGCTCACCCACGTCACCGAGGCCCAGGTCTCCCAGGAGGCCCTGGTCTCGCTGCGCCGCTTCCTCACCCAGCGCACCCGCTGGGCCCAGGGCAACATGCAGTGCCTGCGCTACACCGGCCGGGTGCTGCGCTCCCCGCACTACACCCGGTACGGCAAGGCCGAGGTGATGTACACCTTCCTGCAGCCCGTGGTCTGCGTGCTGCTGGTGCTGCTCTTCCCGCTCTCGCTCGGGATCACCGCCGCCGGGCTGGTGCTCTTCCCCGCCGAGACCGCCGAGTTCCAGCTCCGGTTCGGCCCGTGGATGCTGCTCGCCTTCGCGCTCGCCACCCTGCCGATGGTGTTCTGGGGCCTCGCCTACCGCAAGCACGTCCACACCGACCGCAGCCGGCTCACCGGGCTGCTCTGGGGCGTCCTGGTCTGGCTCTACGCCTACCACCTCTTCGTCGTCGCCCTGCGTGCCGCCGTACGGCTGCTGCTCGGCCGCAACGGCTGGGCCAAGACCCGGCGCAACGCCGAGAAGGTCGCCGTCGGCGCCCCCACGGCGCTCGAATCCTGACGCCCCCGCCCCCGCGCCTCCTCCCCCCACGCCTTCCGCCCCCGCCGGTCACCGGAGTCCTCCCCATGCGCATGTGCCTGCCCCCGTCCAGCGTCGCCGTCGTCCTCGGCACCCGCCCCGAGCTGGTCAAGCTCGCCCCGCTGATCCACGAACTCGGCGACGCCACCCGGCTGGTGCACACCGGCCAGCACTGGGACGAGGCGATGTCCGGCCGCTTCCTGCGCGACCTCGACCTGCCCCGGCCCGAGCTGCTCACCGGCGTCGGCGGCCGCCCCCGGGCCGGCCAGATCGCCCAGTCCCTCGGCCAGCTGGACGCCGCCTTCGCCGAGGACCGCCCCGCCGCCGTGGTCGTCCAGGGCGACACCAACGCCACCCTCGCCGGGGCGCTGGCTGCCAACGCGCGCGAGATCCCGCTGGTGCACGTGGAGGCCGGGCTGCGCAGCTACGACCGGGCGATGCCCGAGGAGCACAACCGGGTGATGGTCGACCACGTCTCCGACCTGCTCTGCGCCGCCACCGAGGACAACGTCGCCAACCTGCGCGCCGAGTCGCTCGACCGGGACCGGATCGAGCTCACCGGCAACACCGTGGTCGAGGTGGTCCGACGGCAGCTGCCGGACGAGGCCGCCCGCGCCGCGCTGCTCGCCGCCCACGGGCTGCGCCCGGACGCGTACGTGCTGGCCACCGTGCACCGCCCGGAGAACACCGACACCGCCGAGGCGCTCGGCGCCGTGCTCGCCGAGCTGGACCGGATCGCCCGGGCCGGCATCCCGGTGCTGTTCCCGATGCACCCGCGGACCCGGGCCGCCGTCGAACGCTTCGAACTGGACGGCCTGCTGGAGCACCTCGCCGTCACCGGACCGGTCGGCTACGGCGACTTCCTGGGCCTGGCGAGCCGCGCCGCGCTGCTGGTCTCCGACTCCGGCGGCGTGCAGGAGGAGTGCACCGTGCTCGGCCGTCCGCTGCTGGTGGTGCGCCGCTCCACCGAACGCCCGGAGGCGATGGCGGCCGGCTTCGCCGCGCTGGTGCAGCCCGGCAAGGAGCTGGGCGAGCTGGCCCGTGCCTGGCTGTCCGACACGCCCGAGCGGCTGGCCCGGCTGGCCGCCACCCCGAGCCCGTACGGCGACGGCCTCGCCTCGGCCCGGATCGCCGCGCTGACCGCCGAGCTGGCCACCGGGTCGGCCGGGCGCGGCGAGGCCCTGGCACTGCCACTGGCCGCGTAGGGCCTCTTGGCGACCGGACCGGCCTGCTCCACCCTGCGAGTCAAGTCGCCTTTGCCGTACCGGACTTGAGCCGGTCGACCAACTGGGCCGCCAGGGTGGGGAATCCGGCTGCCGGCCCCGTCAGCACGCCCTTCGGCTCGGGGCGCAGGGCCCGGGCCCGTCGGGGGATCAGACCCCGGCCCGAGCCTCCGGGACGTGCGGGGCTCCGCCGTGGCGACGGCGCAACTCGGCGGTGATCTCGGCCAGTTCGCCCTCGGGCAGCAGCGGCAGCATCATCGCGACGCCCTGCAGCAGGCCGCCGAGCAGGAAAGTGGTGTCCGCCGTCGCGGCGACCAGTCCGCGGACCTCGGCCACCTCGCCGGCCGCGACCGCCTCGATCAGCTGGGCGGCGGTCGCGGTCTCCTCGTCCACCTGGACGGCAGCGGTGTCCTCGGGGGCCCGCCGGGCCATCGACCTCAGCACCCGGTCGCCGACCTCGGGGGCGTACGCCTTGCGGACGGCCTCGGCGGCGATCCAGGTGAGCAGCGTGGTCACCTCCCGCTCGACGTTCTCCTCGAACAGCAGGTCCAGTTCGTGGTCGAACGCGAGCTGGTTCCCGTGCCGGAAGGCGAGCAGCAGCGTCGCCGCCCTGGCCTTGGCCTCCTCGACCGCCGCGGCAGGCAGCTCCTCGGCCGACTCCTCGGTCACCACCACGCCATGCCCTCCCGTCCGTCGTTCACCAGGAACGCTCAGCAGAAACGCCCTTCGGAAACTCCGTGCACACCGTACACATCCGACCTGCAAACTTCCGCGAACGCGCGCGGGCAAGACCGGAATCAATTCGCTCGGAATAGGACCTCACCCGGTCCAGGATGAATATTCGCCGGAAGGGAGCAATGTCTCTGCTCTATTAGGCGTAGCGAAAACCGTGTCCCGAGAAGCGCGCCCGGAAAACGCCCGAGGGGCCGCACCCCGCGTGTCGCGGAGTGCGGCCCCTCGAAGGGCGATCAGGCTCAGCCCTGCGGCAGCGCCGCGAGCTGGGCGGTGATCCGGGCGATGTCGGCCTCGGCGGCCTCCTGGCGGCCCCGGATCTTGGCGACCACCTCGTCCGGCGCCTTGGCCAGGAAGGCCTCGTTGCCGAGCTTGGCGGCGGTCTGGGCCTTCTCCTTCTCGGCGGCCGCGAGGTCCTTGGCGAGGCGCTTGCGCTCCGCCGCGACGTCGATGGTGCCGGAGAGGTCCAGCGAGACGGTGGCACCGGCCACCGGCAGCGAGGCGGTGGCCGCGAAGCCCTCCTCGGGCACGGTCAGCCGCAGCAGCGAGCGGATCGCGTCCTCGTGGGCGGCCAGCGCGGTGCCGGCCAGCTCCAGCGCGGCGGGGACGCGCTGGCGGTCCTGGAGGCCCTGGTCCGTGCGGAACCGGCGGACCTCGGTGACCACCTGCTGCAGCGTGGCGATCTCGGCCTCGGCCGCGGTGTCGCGGAAGCCGCTGTCCGCCGGCCACTCGGAGACGACCAGCGACTCGGCGCCGGTGAGCGTGGTCCACAGGGTCTCGGTGACGAACGGGACGACCGGGTGCAGCAGCCGCAGGGTGACGTCCAGGACCTCGCCCAGGACCCGGCGCGAGGCGTCGGCCTGGGCGCCGCCGTTGGCCAGGGTGGTCTTGGAGAGCTCGACGTACCAGTCGAAGACCTCGTCCCAGGCGAAGTGGTACAGCGCGTCCGAGACCTTGGCGAACTCGTAGTCGTCGTACAGCGCGTCCACCTGGGCGACGGTGGCGTTCAGCCGGGACAGGATCCAGCGGTCGACCGCGGTCAGCTCCTCCGGCGCGGGCAGCGGGCCCTCGACGGTGGCGCCGTTCATCAGCGCGAAGCGGGTCGCGTTCCAGATCTTGTTGCAGAAGTTGCGCGAGCCCTTGACCCAGTCCTCGCCGATCGGCACGTCGGCGCCCGGGTTGGCGCCGCGGGCCAAGGTGAAGCGGACGGCGTCGGCGCCGTAGGCGTCCATCCAGTCCAGCGGGTCCACCGCGGTGCCGGAGGACTTCGACATCTTCTTGCCGAACTCGTCGCGCACCAGACCGGTCAGGGCGACGGTCTTGAACGGCGCCTCGCCGTCCATCGCGTACAGGCCGAACATCATCATCCGGGCGACCCAGAAGAAGATGATGTCGTGGCCGGTCACCAGGACGTCGGTCGGGTAGAACTTCTCGAGGTCCGGGGTGCGCTCCGGCCAGCCGAGCGTGGAGAACGGCCACAGGCCGGAGGAGAACCAGGTGTCCAGGACGTCCGGGTCCTGGTGCCAGCCCTCGCCGGTCGGCGGCTGCTCGTCCGGTCCGACGCAGACGACCTCGCCCTCGGGGCCGTACCAGACCGGGATCCGGTGGCCCCACCAGAGCTGGCGCGAGATGCACCAGTCGTACATGTTGTCGACCCAGTCGAAGTAGCGGCGCTCCAGCTCCTTCGGGTGGATCTCCACCTTGCCGTCGCGGACGGCGTCGCCGGCGGCCTTGGCCAGCGGCCCGACCTTGACCCACCACTGCAGCGACAGCCGCGGCTCGACCACGGTGTGGCAGCGCGAGCAGTGGCCGACGGCGTGCATGTAGGGGCGCTTCTCGGCGACGATCCGGCCCTGCTCGCGCAGCGCGCCGACGACGGCCGAGCGGGCCTCCAGCCGGTCCATGCCGAGGAAGGGGCCGTGCACGGTGATCACACCGTGGTCGTCCATCACGGTCAGGTTCGGCAGGTTGTGGCGCTGGCCGATGGCGAAGTCGTTCGGGTCGTGCGCGGGCGTCACCTTGACGGCGCCGGTGCCGAACTCCGGGTCCACGTGCTCGTCCGCGACGACCGGGATCTCACGGTCGGTCAGCGGCAGCTTGATGGTCCGGCCGACCAGGTGCTTGTACCGCTCGTCCTCGGGGTGGACGGCCACCGCCGTGTCGCCCAGCATCGTCTCGGCCCGGGTGGTGGCGACGATGATGGAGTCCTCGCCCTCGCCGTAGCGGATCGAGACCAGCTCGCCGGGCACCTCCTCGTGCTCCACCTCGATGTCGGACAGAGCGGTGAGGCAGCGCGGGCACCAGTTGATGATGCGCTCGGCACGGTAGATCAGGCCGTCGTCGAACAGGCGCTTGAAGATGGTCTGGACGGCCTGGGACAGGCCCTCGTCCATGGTGAAGCGCTCGCGCGACCAGTCGACGCCGTCGCCGAGGCGGCGCATCTGGCCGAGGATGCGGCCGCCGTAGCTCTTCTTCCAGTCCCAGACCTTCTCGACGAAGGCCTCACGGCCCAGGTCGTGGCGGGAGAGCCCGGACTCGGCGAGCTGCTGCTCGACCTTGTTCTGGGTGGCGATGCCGGCGTGGTCCATGCCGGGCAGCCAGAGCGTCTCGAAGCCCTGCATGCGCTTGCGGCGGGTCAGCGCGTCCATCAGCGTGTGCTGGAAGGCGTGACCCAGGTGCAGGACACCGGTGACGTTCGGCGGGGGGATGACGATCGTGTACGCGGGCTTGTCGCTCTTCGCGTCCGCGGTGAAGTAACCACGCTCTACCCAGCGCTCGTACAGCTCGCCCTCTACGTCCGCGGGGGTGTAGGTCGTCGGGAGGGTTGCCGCATCGTCCCCGGTGGTGCTCACGGGGCGCTGGTTCGTCGTGTCGGTCACGACGCACAGTTTACGTAACCCCGGGCGCTGGTCACGAACCGCTTTCGGTCCGTGGACTCGCCCCGCCCGAACACTCCCGTAACGGGAACTGTGCGGTAGCGTGCCCGGGCACTTGTCCGGGTGTCCGGGCGTGCACGGAACTACCCAACACCACGATCGGCCGCGGGTGCGGCGGGGGAGCACGAGGACAGATGTACGGCCAGGGACAGCAGTATCCGCAGGGTCAGCCTTACGGCGGTCAGCCTTATGGCGGCCCGCCGCCCCAGCAGCCCTACGGCGCCCCGCAGCCCCAGTACGGGTACCCGCCGCAGCAGCAGCCCTACGGCGCCCCGCAGCAGCCGTACGGCGTGCCGCCGCAGGCGCCCTACGGGCACCCGGGCTACCCGACGCAGCCACAGAAGGGCAGGGGCGGTCTGGTGATCGGCCTGGTGATCGGCGCCCTGGTGCTGGGCGGCGGCGGTTTCGCGGCCTGGAAGTTCCTCGGCGGCAGCGACGCGGGCGGCCAGTACAAGCTCACCGCCCCGGTGACGCTGCTGGACGGCTACGTCCAGAAGGCGGCGAAGGACCAGCCCGCCGACACGAACAACCCCCAGGCGGCGAAGGTCGGCAAGGACCTGCACGAGCTGGGCGCCAGCTACAGCAAGGGCGCCGACATCAAGAACATGGACTCGCTGTCGATCATCGGCATCTACGGGGACCTCAACGACCCGGACCAGATCATCGCCGACTCGAAGAAGGACAGCGGCGGGCTGACCTGGACCACGCCGATGACCGACTACCCCGCGCAGGACAGCCACGCCTCCGCGGGCAAGCTCAGCTGCGGCGTGGCCAGCGTCATCGCCGGCAAGCCCGGGCCGACGATCTGCGTGTGGGCGGACAAGTCCACCTTCGGCCGGGTCACCTTCACCCACCTCAGCCTGGGCAGCACCGGCGGTGACACCAACCAGGGCATCACCCCGGACCAGGCCGCGGAGAAGACCCGGGCGATCCGCGACGCCATGAAGGTCGCCAAGTAACGCGCGCACGTCATGCGAAGGGGCCCCGCACCGGATCCGGTGCGGGGCCCCTTCGCATGACTGCCGTCGGGTCAGGCGCTCTTCTCGCGGCGCTCGCGCTTGATCATGTCGCGCGGGACGAGGGTGGGGATGGCGTGCTTGGAGACCACGTCCCCGGTGACCACCACGCGGGCGACGTCCTGGCGCGAGGGGACCTCGTACATCACGGACATCAGCACCTCCTCCATGATGGCCCGCAGACCGCGCGCGCCGGTGCCGCGCAGGATCGCCTGGTCGGCGATCGCCTCCAGCGCGTCCCGGGAGAACTCCAGCTCCACGCCGTCCAGTTCGAAGAGCTTGCGGTACTGCTTGACCAGCGCGTTCTTCGGCTCGGTGAGGATCTGCAGCAGCGCCTCGCGGTCGAGGTTGTGCACGCTGGTGATCACCGGCAGACGGCCGATGAACTCGGGGATCATGCCGAACTTCACCAGGTCCTCGGGCATCACCTGGCGGAAGTGGTCGCTGGCGTCCGACTCGCGCTTGGAGCGGATGTTGGCACCGAAGCCGATGCCCTTGGCACCCGCGCGGCCCTCGATGATCCGCTCCAGGCCGGCGAACGCGCCGCCGACGATGAACAGCACGTTGGTGGTGTCGATCTGGATGAACTCCTGGTGCGGGTGCTTGCGCCCGCCCTGCGGCGGCACCGAGGCGGTGGTGCCCTCCAGGATCTTCAGCAGCGCCTGCTGCACGCCCTCGCCGGAGACGTCGCGGGTGATCGACGGGTTCTCGCTCTTGCGGGCGACCTTGTCGATCTCGTCGATGTAGATGATCCCGGTCTCGGCCTTCTTGACGTCGTAGTCGGCCGCCTGGATCAGCTTGAGCAGGATGTTCTCGACGTCCTCGCCGACGTAGCCGGCCTCGGTCAGCGCGGTGGCGTCCGCGATCGCGAAGGGCACGTTCAGCATGCGGGCCAGGGTCTGCGCCAGCAGGGTCTTGCCGGAGCCGGTGGGGCCCAGCAGCAGGATGTTCGACTTGGCCAGCTCGATGGCGTCCTCGCGGCCGTTGCCGCCGCTGCGCCCGGCCTCACCGGCCTGGACCCGCTTGTAGTGGTTGTAGACGGCCACCGACAGCGCCTTCTTGGCGAGGTCCTGCCCGACCACGTACTGGTCCAGGAACTCGTAGATCTCGCGCGGCTTCGGCAGTTCCTCGAAGCGGACCTCGGAGGTCTCGGCGAGTTCCTCCTCGATGATCTCGTTGCACAGGTCGATGCACTCGTCGCAGATGTACACGCCTGGGCCGGCGATCAGCTTCTTCACCTGCTTCTGCGACTTGCCGCAGAACGAGCACTTGAGCAGGTCGCCACCGTCTCCGATGCGTGCCACGAGGTGCTTCCCCTTCGCCAGGGGCCCCGCAGGGGTTCCGGGGCCTGGTGCTGTGGACCGTCCGCGCCGACGGCGCTCGGTCTCGCTGTCCGACGGTACTCTGCCGGGCCGGTGATTCCGTCCTCTTCGCCGGGTCTGCCCTACGCCCTGGGCGAATTGATACCGAACAGATGCCGTGCCAGAGCCCGCCGACGGGTCGGGGGGGGGGGGGGGCCCGGGGGGGGGGGGCCCCCCCCCCCGGGGCCCCCCCCCCGCGGGGGGGGGGGGGCCCGGGGTGGTGGATGTTTGGGTGACCGCCCCCGAACAGGGGCGGCCCGGGACGCGCGACCGGGTGCGCGTCCCGCCCCGACGGTGCCGGCCTCAGGAGGTCAGCGAGGTCTTGCGGGTGGAGATGATCTGGTCCACCAGGCCGTACTCGGCGGCCTCCTCGGCGGTGAGGATCTTGTCGCGCTCGATGTCCTCGCGCACCTGCTCGACCGACTTGTTGGAGTGCTTGGAGAGCATCTGCTCCAGCTGCTCGCGCATCCGGAAGATCTCCTTGGCCTGGATCTCCAGGTCGGACACCTGGCCGCGGCCGGTCTCGGTGTACGGCTGGTGGATCAGGATGCGGGCGTTCGGCAGCGCCATCCGCTTGCCGGGGGTGCCGGCGGCGAGCAGCACGGCCGCGGCGGAGGCCGCCTGGCCCATGCAGACCGTGGTGATGTCCGGCTTCACGTACTGCATCGTGTCGTAGATGGCCGTCAGGGCCGTGAACGAGCCACCGGGCGAGTTGATGTACATCTGGATCTCGCGGTCCGGGTCCATCGACTCCAGGCACAGCAGCTGCGCCATGATGTCGTTCGCCGAGACGTCGTCCACCTGCGAGCCGAGGAAGATGATGCGCTCCTCGAACAGCTTGGCGTACGGGTCGTACTCGCGGATGCCCTGCGTGGTCCGCTCGACGAAGCGCGGGACGATGTAGCGGCCCTCGGCGCGCATGTCCTCGACGCGGGCCTTGGCGGCCGACAGGCTGGGGATGTTCATGGGGGTTCTTGTCCTCCGAGGCGTTGGGGCTGTGGTCTCGTGGGCCGGGCCGAGGCTCAGGCGCCCGTGCCGCCGCCGCCGGGGACGTCCGCGGCGCTGTGCATGATCGCGTCGATCAGGCCGTACTCCAGGGCCTCCTCCGGCGTGAACCAGCGGTCGCGGTCGGAGTCCCTGGTGATCTGCTCGAAGGACTGGCCGCTGTGGAAGGCGATCAGCTCGGACATCCGCTTCTTGGTGCGGAGCAGCTGCTCGGCCTGGATGCGGATGTCGGTGGCGGAGCCGCCGAGGCCCGCGGAGGGCTGGTGCATCAGGATGTTGGCGTTCGGCAGCGAGAAGCGCTTGCCCTTGGCGCCGGCGGTCAGCAGGAACTGGCCCATCGAGGCGGCCATGCCCATCGCGATGGTGACGACGTCGTTCTTGATGTACTGCATGGTGTCGTAGATCGCCATGCCGGCCGAGATCGAGCCACCCGGGGAGTTGATGTAGAGGAAGATGTCCTTGTCCGGGTCCGCGGCCAGCAGCAGCAGCTGGGCGGTGATCTTGTTGGCGATGTCGTCGTCGACCTGCTGGCCGAGGAAGATGATCCGCTCGCCCAGCAGCCGGTTGTAGACCTGGTCGCCGAGGCCGCCGAGCACGTCACCAGCGGCGGCGTGCGGCGCCATCGGGCCAGGCATCTGCATCTGCGGGAACGTCACTTAGCCACCTGCTCAGTCGATTTGGACGGTCGCTCGACGGCCGTCACGATGTCGCACAGCTTCCGGGTATCACGTCGTGATTGTTGCTGTCCAAGGACCCTAACGCGCAGGCCGGGCCGCAGAATCCCTCACGCAGAACTGTTCGCTGTGAGCGCAGGGTCGCGGCGGCGCGGACGGGACGACAGCGGGCCCGGACACCGTACGGCGTCCGGGCCCGCTGGGCTGCCTCAGGGGGCTACCGGGGCTCAGGCCTCGGTGTTCTCCTCGGCGGCGGCCTCGACGGCCTCGACGGCCTCGACGGTCTCGCCCGTCTCGTCCTCGTCGTCGAAGTTGATCTCGTTGCCCTCGGTGTCGACGACCTTGGCGGCCTCGACCACGGTGGCCAGCGCCTTGCCGCGGGCGACCTCGCCGACCAGCAGCGGAACCTGGCCGCCCTGGACGACCTGCTGCGCGAACTGGTCCGGGGTGAGGCCCGAGCCGGCGGCGCGGCGGATGAGGTGCTCGGTCAGCTCCTCCTGGTTAACACCCAGCTCCTCGTTGGCGACGATCTGGTCCAGGACGAACTGGGTCTTGATGCCCTTCTTCGCCTGCTCCTCGATCTCCGCGTCCCACTCCTCGCGGGTCTTGCCCTGGGTCTCCAGGTAGGTGTCGATGTTCAGACCCATCGGCTCCAGCTGGTGGTGCTCGACGTTGTGCTTGCGGGTCTCGACCTCGTCCTTGAGGAGCTTCTCGGGGTACTCGATCTCAACCAGCGCGAGCAGCGCGTCCAGCACCTTCTCCTGGGCCTGGGTGGCCTGGTCGTACTCCTTCATGCGCTCCAGGCGCTTGCGGGAGTCGGCGCGCAGGTCCTCCAGGGTGTCGAACTCGCTGGCCAGCTGGGCGAACTCGTCGTCCAGCTCCGGCAGCTCCTTCTCCTGGACGGCCGTGACGGTGACGGTGACCTCGGAGGTCTTGCCGGCCTGGGTGCCGCCCTTGAGCTCGGTCTCGAAGGTCTTCTCCTCGCCGGCGGACAGGCCGACGACGGCCTCGTCGATGCCGTCGATGAGGCGGCCCGAGCCGATCTCGTAGCTGACACCGGTGGCGGTGCCGTCCTCCGGCACCTCGCCGTCGACCTTGGCGATCAGGTCCACGACCACGATGTCGCCGGCAGCGGCGGCGCGCTCGACGTCCTTGACCGAGGAGAAGCGCTCGCGCAGCTGCTCGAGCGACTTCTCGATGTCCTCGTCGGAGACGGCGATCGGGTCGACGGTCACCTCGATGGAGGAGAACTCCGGCAGGGTGATCTCCGGGCGGATGTCCACCTCGGCGGTGAACTTCAGGTCGCCACCGTCGGCGATCTTCTCGACACCCTCGATGTTGGTGATGTCGGGCTGGCCGAGGACCTCGATCTTGCCCTCGTCGACGGCCTGCGTGTAGAAGCGCGGCAGGGCGTCGTTGACGGCCTCCTCCAGCACGGCGCCACGGCCGAAACGCTGGTCGATGACGCGAGCCGGGATCTTGCCCTTACGGAAGCCCGGAACCGTGACCTGCTGGTTGATCTTCTTGTACGCCGCGTCGAGGCTGGGCTTGAGCTCCTCGAAGGGCACCTCGACGGTGAGTCGAACCCGGGTCGGGTTCAGAGTCTCGACGGCGCTCTTCACGGTTAGGTCTCCTATGGGCTTGCGGTCAGGTTGTCTCCGCCCGCCCCCGCACGCCCGGCCGGAGCCGGTACGGGTGGGTCGGACGAGACGGGCGATGGGCGGTTGGAGCTGCATCTCCCGTGTGGGTGGACGGTGAGCTTGACTCCTCGCCCTCGTGCGGTTGACCTGGGTGGACGCCACAGGGACTACCGCCAGCGCACCATCCTACCGGTACCACCAAAGGCGGACGCCAGACGCCACCGTACCGCCCCGACAGAACAGGGCCCCGCCCCGATGGGCGAGACCCTGCCGCACTCACTGTCGGGGTGACCGGATTCGAACCGACGGCCTTCCGCTCCCAAAGCGGACGCGCTACCAAACTGCGCCACACCCCGTGGTGCCGAGAGGAAGCGTACACGCCGGGCCTGCACGGCTCGCCGACTATTTCGGGGCGGGGCGCAAGCGGGTTCGTGACGAATACGGTGTGCACGGGAGCGGCCGGACCAGGTACGCTGTCTCCCGAACTTCCGACCGGAGACGGCTCGGGGGGTCGCGCGGGCGTAGCTCAATGGTAGAGCCCTAGTCTTCCAAACTAGTCACGCGAGTTCGATTCTCGTCGCCCGCTCTTCCGGTCCGGCCCCGGTGCGCCCAGCGCACCGGGGCCGTCGACGTTTTCGGCGTGTCCGGGGTTCCCGGCGGGATCAGAGCCCGAGCCGGGCGGCCCGGGCGGCGGCCCGGTCGAGCAGCAGGTGAACGTCACCCTCCCGGGTGGTGGGGCGGTCGTTGTACTCGTCCGGGGAGCGCGCCGGGTGCCCGGTGGTGTGCAGCACCTCCATCAGCTGGGCCCGGGCGGTGCGCACGGTCGCCGGGGTGCCGTAGCCGTAAGCCAGGACGGCGGCCTGGGCGCCGAGCAGGCAGACCCGGCCGGAGTGGTCCCACATCGCGCCCTGCAGCCAACCGTGGGCGCCGATGAAGCGGGAGGCGAGCCGCAGGTGGTCGGCGGCGCTGACCGGAACGGGCCGGGCGGGGCGGCGCAGCGCCCGGTCGAGCAGGGTGGCCCGGGGCGCCGGGTGGCCGGCGCTCCAGGGGCGCAGGGTGCTGCCGTACCGGCAGACGTACGGCGCCGGGGTACGCGCGGGGGCGGGGAGCGAGGCGAGGTAGGCCTCGATCTCGGCGACCAGGCCGGGGCCGTCCGGGCCCGTCGGCAGCCCCGGCAGGGGCACCGGGAGCGGCGGAAGGGACGTCAGGTCGGTGCGGGGCATGCGGGCTCTCCAGGCGGGCGGCCTTCAGGTTCCGCTCCCCAAAGTGGGGCATTCAGAACATTTCCGCGACCGGAGGCCGGGCCTGCGCGAACGGTTTCCCGGTTGGCGGTCGGGCCGATAGCCTCGGCGGCGTTCGAGCTCAGTTCGAGCGCGGCCGCAGCCGGCGCGCTCCCTAGGTGGAGGAGTCCCGGTGCGTCCGCAGGAGCGACTGGCCGTCATACAGCGCTGCGTGGTCCGGGAGATGGCGCGACTGGGTCAGGAGTTCCATCCGGACGGCGAGGTGGTGCGCGGCCCGGGCACCACCGCGGTGGCGGTGCGCGAGCACCCCGGGGACGACGGCGCCGGGCACGTGGACCTCGGCTTCGTGCTGCAGCTGGGCCGGGCGGACGCGCCGGTGGTGTGGGACTGCGCGGCGGGCCTCGGCAAGACCGAGGAGGAGAAGCTCGCGAACGCGGTGAAGATGTGGGCGACCACCACCGCCTCGGTACTGGTCGAGCTGGCCGAGGGCCGCGGGGTGCACGCCGACCACGCCGATCTGCCCGAACTCCCGGGCTGGCACGCGGTGCAGGGGCCGGCGGCGGTGTTCGGCTTCGGCAACGAGCACCTGGCGGCGTGGCTCGCCGAGCACCGGGTCCTGCCGGCGCTGGCGCCGGCGCTGCGGACGGAGCTGGCCGGGCCGGGCCCGGTGGGGGTGAAGCTCTTCCTGGGCGGGAAGGCGGGCGACGACGTCGCCGAGGTCCGGGTGGGCGGCGAGGCGTCGGAGGCGGCCTCCGCGGCGCTGCGCGCGCTGGACTGGCCGCGGGGCGAACGGCTCTGCTGGGCGCGGCTGTTCGTGCTGTTGACAGCGGAGCGGGCAGCACCGGTCACGGCCGCGCCGGCGGGTGCCGCGGCACCCGTACCCGTACGCGTCCCGGCCCCGGCGGCGATGCGCCCCCGGGGTCTGTTCGCCCGCTGGCGGGAGGCCCGACGGGCCGGCCGGTGACCGTGACGCGCCCGCTCGCCCCCTTCGGCTCGGGGCCGGCACGGTGCGAGAGGTCCGGCGGCCCGGGCCGGGTCAGCCGCCGGTGATGCTGGAGATGCTGTGCGCCAGGTTGGACAGCAGGGAGTTGATCGAGCCCGCCATGGTCGTCTCGTGCAGCATGAAGCCGAACAGGGCGGCGACGATGCCATGGGCGATCTTCATCTGCTTGTTCCGGATGAAGATGATGCACAGGATCGCGAACAGGACCAGCGCGGAGACGGAGAGTGCCACCCGGACTCACTTCCTCGTTTCATAGCGTGGTGCCGCCGCCCGGCGGCACCTGTGAAGCCGGACCCCGGCCTGTCCGACGGTCCCGAGGCGGAATCGCGGACCGTCCGGCGCAGTGCCGGTGAGGGAGCCCACGCTGGAGCGCTGCCTGTCGTGCCGCACGTGTCGCCCCCCATCCCCCGAATCCTGAACAGTCCCGCCCGGACTCAGTGTGGTCGACCGTGCCGATTGCGTAAAGGTCTGACAGTCAGCCCAACGCCGACATCCTGCGATGCGAGACGAGTTTCCGCCGACCGGGACGATATCGGAGCCGTCCTGACGAATCGTCGGCGGGGCGTGCTGAGCGGCCGGGAACGCGCGGAGACGGGGAGCGGAAGCCGCTGATCCGGTCAGCCGACGGGGCGCCCGATATGGCCGAAGATCAGCTGCCAGGCTTGACAGCGACGCTGCCGGTGGCATGTGTCACCGGGCACGGCCTCCGCCCCGGAGGCGAGCGGGCGAATAACAGCTCAGTCGCGCCAGAGCAGCAGGACCGCGCGGTCGTCGTTGATGTCCCGCGCCACCGTCTCGATCAGCGCGGCCGCGGCCCCCGCGCCGCTGCCCGGGCCGCCGCCGGGGACCAGCCGGTCCGCCTCCCCCATCAGCCGGTCCATGCCCTCGGCGAGGTCCCGGCCCGGCGCCTCCACCATGCCGTCGGTGCACAGCATCAGCACGTCGCCGCGGTTCAGCCGGCCGCGCACGCCCTCGAACTTGGCGCCGTCGTAGATCCCGAGCAGCGGGCCCTCGGCCTGCTTGACCTCCCAGCGCCCGGCGCCGGCCAGTCGCTGCATGCCCGGCAGGTGCCCGGCCGAGAGCAGTTCGTACTCGCCGGTGTCCAGGTCCAGCACCAGGTGGACGGCGGTGGCGAAGCCCTCCTCCCAGGACTGGCGCAGCAGGTAGCCGTTGGCTGCGGGCAGGAAGTCGTGCGCGGGCAGCGAGCCGACCAGGCCGCCGAAGGCGCCGGAGAGCAGCAGCGCCCGGGAGCCGGCGTCCATGCCCTTGCCGGAGACGTCCGCGAGGACCACCTCCAGCAGCCGCTGTCCGGGGCCGGTGCGGGCGGCCACCACGAAGTCCCCGGAGAAGGACTGCCCGCCGGCCGGGCGCAGCGCCATGTCGGCGTGCCAGCCGTCCGGCAGCCGGGGCACCCGGCTCTGCACCCGCAGCCGCTCGCGCAGGTCGAACAGCATGGTGGAGCCGCCCCACCAGGGAACGCCGACCCGGGCCCGGAACTGGGCCAGCAGCAGGCCGCCCACTCCGGCGGCACCGACCACCAGGGCGGCGCCCGGGGTCACTCCGTAGACGTAGGCCTCCGGGTTCTCGCTGGCGACCCGCTGGCCGGTGTGGATCACGGACTCGGCGGACAGCCCGAGGGCCGCCAGCGCGTAGAGCACCACCAGGCTGCCGGGGCGCAGCAGCAGCGCGCCCGCCAGGATCGGCAGGACCAGGGCGGTGGGCGGGGCCCAGTCCGGGATCCAGATGTTGAGCAGGATCATCAGCGGGACGAGCAGGGCCAGCGCGCAGAGCACCGGCCAGTCGGCGGCGCCGCCGCGGAAGTAGTCGACACCGGCCGTGCGCAGCCTTCGGCGGACCCGGCGGAGCCTCTTGCGCAGCCGGGCCGTCACGGGCTCGGACGCCGGGGCGGCGCCGGGCTTCGTCGCAGTCGTCTGGGGCGGTGCGCCCGGCGGTCTGCCAGCCATGGGGCCCGACCCTATCCACGGGTACGGCCCGGCGTCGACGGCCCGGGGGCGGGCGGCGTTGTCGACACGCGGGGGGCTCAGCGGGTTTCGGCCGATCGGAGCGGTGCCGGGCGCGCCGTCAGGAGGCGTGCGCCGATTGGGCGTACGGAGCCTGCGGGTGGCGTGCGCGCCCCGCGTGCGGGGGGGTGCGTGCGCCGGGGCCTGTGGCCGATCCCACAGGTCCGGGGGGCGGGGCGGGTCCCGCCGATCTTCGCCGCGCCCCCGGGCGGAAACGGCGGCGGCCGGTCGCACCCGGGGGTGCGGCCGGCCGTCGTGGGCGGGTGGGTGGCGGGATCAGCCCTGCGGGTGGTGGGCCGGGATCGGCGGGAGTTCGCCGGTGGTCTCGTACTCGCTCAGCATCTCGATCCGGCGGGTGTGCCGCGGCTCGCCGCTGTAGGGGGTGTTGAGGAAGACCTCGACGAACTTGGTGGCCTCATCCTGCGTGTGCATGCGGCCGCCGATGGAGATCACGTTGGCGTTGTTGTGCTGACGGCCGAGCTCGGCGGTCTGCACGCTCCAGGCCAGCGCCGCACGGACGCCCTTGACCTTGTTGGCGGCGATCGCCTCGCCGTTGCCCGAGCCGCCGATCACGATGCCCAGGGCCTCCGCGTCGGCGGCGGTGCGCTCGGCGGCGCGCAGGCAGAACGGCGGGTAGTCGTCCTCGGCGTCGTAGATGTGCGGCCCGCAGTCGACCGGCTCGTGGCCGGCCTCCTTCAGCCACTCCACCAGGTGGTTCTTCAGTTCGTATCCGGCATGGTCGGAGCCCAGGTACACGCGCATGCCATGAGTGTGGCATGCGCGAGCGCCCGGGCCCGACAACGGGGGCGTCAGCGCTTGCCGAGCAGCTTCCAGGCCAGCGGCAGGGCGCCGGCGGCGAAGGCCGCCTTGAGCGCGTCGCCGACCAGGTACGGGTAGAGGCCGAGCTCGGCGGCGCGGGCGAGCGACACGTGCAGGGTGAAGGCCAGGTACGGGACGCCGACCGCGTAGATGGCGAGGCTGCCGAGAACCATGGTGACGGCGGTGTTCACCGGGGTGCGGTCGGCGCCGCGGCGGGCCAGCGCGCCGGTCAGGGCGGCGGCCAGGACGAAGCCGAGCACGTAGCCGAAGGAGGGCATGGCCCAGCCGGAGGCGCCCTCGGCGAACCAGGGCATGCCCGCCATGCCGGCCAGCAGGTAGAGGGCGAGCGAGGCGACGCCGCGGCGGGCGCCGAGCGCGGTGCCGACCAGCAGGGCGGCGAAGGTCTGGCCGGTGACCGGCACCGGCGAGCCGGGGACGTTGACCGACAGCTGGGCGGCCACACCGGTCAGCGCGGCGCCGCCGACCACCAGGGCGAGGTCACGGGCCTGCGCGCCGAGGCGGGTGGAGGCGGCGGGCAGCAGGTCGGCGAGGACGGCGCGGCGCGCTATCGGGGTGGTGGCAGTGGCCATCGGGGGATCCTCCGTACGGGTCCAGGTGAGTGAACACCTGTGAACCTACGCGGTGATCCACTGCGCCGCCGCCACGGTTTCGGACAAAGCCCCGCCCTCGGGCGTTGTCGGAACCGACCCGAAACGACGGTCCGTGATCGGTTGATCACGCCGGGGTGCGGCCCGGTCCGCATGGTGGGCCGGAAGCGGACATTCTTGGCATGACCGGAGGGGTCCCCGGATATTGGACAGCTCATGCCGCATTCCGCACAGTCTGGATCCACCCCTATGGCCCCCACCTCCACGCCCACGGCGTCCGGGACCACCGACGCCGCCCAGCCGGACTCCGGCCCGGCGTCCGGCCAGCAGCTCAGCCACGGGCTCAAGCAGCGCCACCTGTCGATGATCGCCCTCGGTGGCGTCATCGGCGCCGGCCTGTTCGTCGGCTCGGGCGCCGGTATCGCGGCCGCCGGTCCGGCGATCATCCTCGCCTTCACCCTCTCCGGCCTGCTGGTCATGCTGATCATGCGGATGCTCGGGGAGATGTCCGCCGCCCGTCCGGCCTCCGGCTCGTTCTCGGTGCACGCCGAGAAGGAGATCGGCTCCTGGGCCGGGATCACGGCCGGCTGGATGTACTGGGTGATGCTCTGCTGCGGCGTCGCCGCCGAGGCCACCGCGGCCGGGAAGATCGTCAACGGCTGGATTCCCGGTGTCTCCGCCTGGGTCTGGGTCGGCCTGTTCATGGTCTTCTTCTGCGTCAGCAACCTGACCGCGGTGAAGAACTTCGGCGAGTTCGAGTTCTGGTTCGCCACCATCAAGGTCGCCGCGATCGCCGCCTTCCTGGTCCTCGGCGCGCTCGGCGTCGCCGGGGTGATCGGCCCCGGCGCCCCCGGCACGAGCAACCTCACCGGACACGGCGGCTTCCTGCCCAACGGCGTCAGCGGGCTGATCGTCGGCCTGCTCGCCTCGGTGTTCGCCTACGGCGGCCTGGAGACGGTGACCATCGCCGCGGCCGAGTCCGACGACCCCAAGAAGAACGTCGCCAACGCGGTGCGCACGGCGGTGTGGCGGATCGCGATCTTCTACATCGGCTCGATGGCCCTGGTGGTCGCCCTGGTCTCCTGGAAGGACCCGGCGGTCGTCGCCGACGGCCCCTACGTCACGGTGCTGCGCCACCTCGGGGTGCCCGCGGCCGGGACGATCATGGAGGCGGTGGTGCTGATCGCGCTGCTGTCCGCCATGAACGCCAACATCTACGGCGCCTCCCGGATGGCGTACTCGCTGGTCGGCCGCGGCCAGGGCCCCAAGGCACTGGCCAAGGTCAGCGGCGGGGTGCCCCGCCGGGCTGTGCTGGCCTCCTGCCTGTTCGGCTTCGGCGCCGTGCTGGCCGCCAAGTTCTGGCCTGCCACCGTGTTCACCTGGCTGATGAACACCACCGGCGTGGCGATCCTGGTGGTCTGGCTGTTCATCTGCATCGTCCAGCTGCGGATGCGCCGCCGGCTGGAGCGCGAGGCGCCCGAGCTGCTCACCGTGAAGATGTGGGGCTACCCGTACCTGACGTGGATCGCGATGGCCGCCGTGGTCGGCATCCTCGCGCTGATGACCACCACCGAGGGCGACCGCCAGCAGCTGTACGCGGCCGGGGTGCTGGTCGCACTGCTGAGCGCAGCCGGCCTGCTCAAGCAGCGCCGGGACGCGGCCGCGCGCTGATCCCCGGACACCCGGAAGGGCCAGGTACCAAGCCTTGGTACCTGGCCCTTCCGCGTGCCGGACGGACCTACTCGAAGGACGGGCCCGCCGTACGGGTGCGCTTGATCTCGTAGAAGCCCGGGGTGGAGGCCACCAGCAGGGTGCCGTCCCAGAGCCGGGCCGCGGCCTCGCCCTTCGGGGCCGGGGTGACGACCGGGCCGAAGAAGGCCACCCGCTCGCCGTCCGCGCCCTCGACCGCGATCACCGGGGTGCCGACGTCCTCGCCGACCAGGGTGATGCCCTCCTTGTGCGAGGCGCGCAGGGCCTCGTCGTACGCGTCGGTGTCGGCCGCGTCCGCCAGCTCGGCGGGCAGGCCGGCGGCCACCAGCGCGGCCTGGACGGTCTCCCGGTTCTGCGGCAGGCCCTGGTTGTGGAAGCGCAGGCCCAGCTCGGTGTAGAGCCGGCCCAGTACCTCCTCGCCGTGCTGCTGGGCGGCCGCGATGCAGACCCGCACCGCGCCCCAGGCGTTGTCCAGCAGCTGGCGGTACTCCTGCGGCAGGTCGCGGTGCTCGTTGAGCACCGACAGGCTCATCACGTGCCAGTTCACGTCGACCGGGCGCAGCTGCTGGACCTCGATCAGCCAGCGGGACGTCATCCACGCCCACGGGCAGGCCGGGTCGAACCAGAAATCGGCGGTCTTGCGCTCAGCGGCAGTCGTCACTGGGTCTCGTCCTTCGTGCGGTGATCCGAGGCGGCGGGGCCCCCATCCATGACAACGGGGCCCCACCCAGCCCCAACACCCCTCCGGCGCCGGTGATTCCGGCCCCGACCCGACGGCCTGTGCAATGGTACCGGCCAGTGCGAGCGTGAAAGGATGCCCCTGCGCGCGCGGCGCACACCGCGCACGGGACATCCACAGACGCACCACCGTGCGAGCCGGACAAAGGAGTACCGCCGTGCCGGGCAAGAACCTGAGCCGCGACGAAGCACAGCAGCGAGCCGGCATCCTGGCCGTGGACGGCTACCGGGTCCGGCTGGACGTGACCTCGGCCCCCGACCCGGCCGCCGCCACCTTCCGCTCCACCACCACCGTCGCCTTCCGCTGCTCCCAGCCCGGCGCCGCCACCTTCCTCGACCTGCTCGCCCCGGCCGTCCGCTCGATCACCCTCAACGGCCGCGCCCTGGACCCGGCGACCGCCTACGACGGCGCCCGGGTGCACGTCGACGGCCTGGCCGCGGAGAACGTCCTCACCGTCGAGGCCGACTGCGCCTACAGCCGCACCGGCGAGGGCCTGCACCGCTTCGTCGACCCGGCGGACGGCGAGACCTACCTCTACACCCACTACGAGCCGGCCGACGCCCGCCGGGTGTTCGCGAACTTCGAACAGCCCGACCTGAAGGCCCCGTTCAGCTTCACGGTGACCGCCCCGGCCGCCTGGGACGTGTGGTCCAACGCCGTGCACGAGAGCGTGACCGAGGAAGGCGCCGCCCGCACCTGGGAGTTCGCGCCGACCAAGCCGATCTCCACCTACCTCACCGCCGTGGTGGCCGGCCCGTACCACGTCGCCCGCGACCACTACAGCCGCGAACTCGCCGACGGCACCACCCTGGAGATCCCGCTCTCCGCGATGTGCCGCAAGTCGCTCGCGCCGTACTTCGACGCGGAGGAGATCCTCGGCGTCACCAAGCTCGGACTCGACTTCTTCCACGAGGAGTTCGACTTCCCGTACCCCTTCGGCAAGTACGACCAGGCCTTTGTCCCCGAGTACAACATCGGCGCGATGGAGAACCCGGGCTGCGTGACCTTCAAGGAGGAGTTCGTCTTCCGCTCGAAGGTCACCGACGCCGCCTACGAGGCCCGCGCCAACGTCGTCCTGCACGAGATGGCGCACATGTGGTTCGGCGACCTGGTCACCCCGCGCTGGTGGGACGACCTGTGGCTGAAGGAGTCCTTCGCCGACTTCATGGGCTCCTACGGCCTGATCGGCGCCCGCACCCGGTACTCCTCCGCCTGGGTCACCTTCGCCAACCAGCGCAAGGCCTGGGCCTACCGGCAGGACCAGTTCCCCACCACCCACCCGATCACCGCCGACATCCGCGATCTGGAGGACGCCAAGCTCAACTTCGACGGCATCACCTACGCCAAGGGCGCCTCCGTCCTCAAGCAGCTGGTCGCGTACGTCGGTTCGAAGGCCTTCTTCGAGGGCGCCCGCCGCTACTTCAAGCGGCACGCCTTCGGCAACACCGAACTGGCCGACCTGCTGGGCGTGCTGGAGGAGACCAGCGGGCGCGACCTGAAGAGCTGGGCCGCCGCCTGGCTGCAGACCGCCGGGGTCAACGCGCTCACCCCGCAGGTCACCACCGACGCCGAGGGCCGGATCACCGAGCTGGCCGTGCTCCAGGACGGCGAGGTGCTGCGCCCGCACCGGATCGCGGTCGGCCTGTACGACCGGGACGCCGACGGCGCCCTGGTGCGCACCGAGCGGATCGAGCTGGACGTCACCGGCGCCCGTACGGTCGTCGCCGAGGCGGCCGGCCGCCCGCGCCCGGCCCTGGTCCTGCTCAACGACGAGGACCTGACCTACTGCAAGATCCGCTTCGACTCCGAGTCGCTGGAGGCCCTGCGCACCGGCCTCGGCGACATCCGCGACGAGCTGGCCCGCGCGCTCGCCTGGTCCGCCGTCTGGAACCTCACCCGCGACGGCCTGATGCCGGCCCGCGACTACGTCGCCCTGGTGCTGCGCTTCGCCGGCCAGGAGGGCAACATCGGCGTGCTGCAGTCGCTGCACGCCCAGGCCAAGACCGCCGTCGACCTGTACGCCGCCCCCGAGTGGCGCGCCGAGGGTGCCCGGCAGCTCGCCGACGGCGCCCTGCGCGAGCTGCGCGAGGCCGTCCCCGGCAGCGACCACCAGCTGGCCTGGGCCCGCTTCCTGGCCCAGACCGCGGGCGGCGCCGAGCACCTCGGCCTGGTCCGCGGCCTGCTGACCGGCAGCGCCCGGATCGACGGGCTGGAGGTCGACCAGGAGCTGCGCTGGTCGCTGTGGCTGGCGCTGGCCGCCGCCGGGCAGGCCGCCGACGAGGAGCTCGCCGAGGAGCTGGCCGCCGACAACACCGCGGGCGGCAAGCGCCAGTACACCCAGTGCCTGGCCGCCCGGCCCACCCCGGAGGCCAAGGCCGCCGCCTGGTCGGCCGTGCTCGACTCGGACGAGCTGCCGAGCGCCCTGGTCGAGGCCAACACGGCGGGCTTCTCGATCCCGGCCCAGCGCGACCTGACCGTCCTCTACGCGGCGCCGTACTTCAAGCTGCTGGAGAAGGCCTGGGCCGAGCGGACCATCGAGATCGCGATGCGGATCGTCGGCGGCTTCTTCCCGATCGCCCAGACCGACGAGCAGACCCTGGCCGAGGCCGACGCCTGGCTGTCCGGCCACCCGAAGGCGGCGCCGGCGCTGCGCCGCCTGGTGCTGGAGCGCCGGGACGACCTGGCCCGCGCGCTGCGGGCGCAGGCCTGCGACCGCGCCTGATCCACGAGTGCCGAAGGGCCCGCCGTGCTCGGGCGGGCCCTTCGGCGTGGACCACGGCGGCGTCGGCTCCGCTCGGTCGGCTCCGCTCGGTCCGCGTCGCCGGCCTCTTCGCAGGCGGGGAGAGCGCGAAGAGGCCGGACCGCGGGGTGCGGTCCGGCCTCCCTGAGGCGCTCGGGCTCAGTCGCTGTGCCCGATCAGCCGATGAGCGAGCGCAGCACGTACTGCAGGATGCCGCCGTTGCGGTAGTAGTCCGCCTCACCGGGGGTGTCGATGCGGACGACCGCGTCGAACTCCTTGTCACCGGCCTTGACCTTGACGGTCTTGGGGGTGCGGCCCTCGTTGAGCTCGGTCACGCCGGTGATGGAGAAGGTCTCCTCGCCGGTCAGGCCGAGGGAGTCGGCGTTCTCGCCCTCCGGGAACTGCAGCGGCAGGACGCCCATGCCGATCAGGTTCGAGCGGTGGATGCGCTCGTAGGACTCGGCGATGACGGCCTTGACACCGAGCAGCGCGGTGCCCTTGGCGGCCCAGTCGCGGGACGAGCCGGAGCCGTACTCCTTGCCGGCCAGGACGACCAGCGGGGTGCCGGCGGCCTGGTAGTTCTGCGAGGCGTCGTAGATGAACGACACCGGGCCGTCGGCCTGGGTGAAGTCGCGGGTGTAGCCGCCCTCGGTGCCCGGCGCGATCTGGTTGCGCAGACGGATGTTGGCGAAGGTGCCGCGGATCATGACCTCGTGGTTGCCACGGCGCGAGCCGTAGGAGTTGAAGTCACGCTTCTCGACACCGTTGGCGGTCAGGTACTGCGCCGCCGGGGTGCCCGGCTTGATGTTGCCGGCCGGGGAGATGTGGTCGGTGGTGACCGAGTCGCCCAGCTTGGCCAGGACGCGGGCACCGGCGATGTCGGTCACCGGGCTCGGGGTCTTGGCCATGCCCTCGAAGTACGGGGGCTTGCGGACGTAGGTGGACTCGGCGTCCCACTCGAAGGTGTTGCCGGTCGGGACCGGGAGCGACTGCCAGCGGTAGTCACCGGCGAAGACGTCCTGGTAGCCCTTGTCGAACATGTCCTGGTCGATGGAGCCGGCGACGACGGCGGCGACCTCCTGCTCCGACGGCCAGATGTCGGAGAGGAAGACGTCGTTGCCGTCGGCGTCCTTGCCCAGGGCGTCCTTGGTGATGTCGACGTTCATGTTGCCGGCGAGGGCGTAGGCGACCACCAGCGGCGGGGAGGCCAGGTAGTTCATCTTGACGTCGGGGTTGATCCGGCCCTCGAAGTTGCGGTTGCCGGAGAGCACCGAGACGACCGCGAGGTCGGACTCGTTGACGGCGGCAGAGACCTCCTCGGGCAGCGGGCCCGAGTTGCCGATGCAGGTGACGCAGCCGTAGCCGACCAGGTTGAAGCCCAGCTTCTCCATGTACGGGAGCAGGCCGGCCTTCTCGTAGTAGTCCATGACGACCTTGGAGCCCGGCGCCAGGGTGGTCTTGACCCAGGGCTTGACCTGCAGGCCCCGCTCCACGGCCTTCTTCGCCAGCAGGGCGGCGCCCAGCATGACGGAGGGGTTGGAGGTGTTGGTGCAGGAGGTGATCGAGGCGATCACGACCGCGCCGTTGTCGATCTCGTAGGTCGAGCCGTCGGGGGCGGTGACGGCGGTCGGCTTGGAGGCCTCGGCGGAGTAGGTCGGCAGCGTCTCGGCGAACTTCTGGGCGGCCTCGGCCAGGATCACGCGGTCCTGCGGGCGCTTCGGGCCGGAGATCGACGGGACGACGGTGGAGACGTCCAGCTCCAGGTACTCGGAGTAGACCGGCTCGACCGACGGGTCGTGCCAGAGGCCCTGCTCCTTGGCGTACGCCTCGACCAGGGCGAGCTGCTGCTCGTCGCGGCCGGTGAGCTTCAGGTAGTTGACGGTCTCGGTGTCGATCGGGAAGATCGCGCAGGTCGAGCCGAACTCCGGCGACATGTTGCCGATGGTGGCGCGGTTGGCCAGCGGGATGGCGCCGATGCCGTCGCCGTAGAACTCGACGAACTTGCCGACCACACCGTGCTTGCGCAGCATCTCGGTGATGGTGAGCACCAGGTCGGTGGCGGTGGTGCCGGCCGGCAGCTGGCCGGTCAGCTTGAAGCCGACCACGCGCGGGATCAGCATGGAGACCGGCTGGCCCAGCATCGCGGCCTCGGCCTCGATGCCGCCGACGCCCCAGCCCAGCACGCCCAGGCCGTTGACCATGGTGGTGTGCGAGTCGGTGCCGACGCAGGTGTCCGGGTAGGCCTGGCCGCCGCGGACCATGACGGTGCGGGCCAGGTGCTCGATGTTCACCTGGTGGACGATGCCGGTGCCCGGCGGGACGACCTTGAACTCGTCGAAGGCGGTCTGGCCCCAGCGCAGGAACTGGTAGCGCTCCTTGTTGCGGCCGTACTCGATCTCGACGTTCTGGGTGAACGCGTCCTTGGTGCCGAACTTGTCGGCGATGACGGAGTGGTCGATGACCAGCTCGGCCGGGGCCAGCGGGTTGATCTTGTCCGGGTCGCCGCCCAGCTCCTTGACGGCCTCACGCATGGTGGCGAGGTCGACCACGCACGGCACACCGGTGAAGTCCTGCATGATCACGCGGGCCGGGGTGAACTGGATCTCCTGGCTCGGCTGGGCGTCGGCGTCCCAGTTGCCGAGGGCGCGGATGTGGTCGGCGGTGATGTTCGCGCCGTCCTCCGTGCGGAGCAGGTTCTCCAGCAGCACCTTGAGGCTGTAGGGCAGCCGCTCGGAACCCTCGACGGCGGAGAGCTTGAAGATCTCGTACGACTCGTCGCCCACCTGCAGCGAGCTGCGGGCGTCGAAGCTGTTCGCGGACACGACTGACTCCTTCTGGGTGCTTCGTGCTTAATCCGGCCGTCACGCGGTGGTAAGGTCAGCCTTACTTAGGTTGACCTTGCCCGCATCGCCGGTGAGCGCCTCTCGGCAAGTATCTTGATGTCGAGATATATCGTAAGGGGCAGTTATCTCGATGTCGAGATAAACCATAGTGCATGCCGCCGCCATCACCACCGCAGGCATGCCCCGGGGCGCGACGGCGCAGGTCAGCGGCCGTCCGGGCCGCGACGCTTGCGCTCCAGCCGGATCAGCCAGACCGCTCCCGCCACGACGGCGGCGGCCACCAACAGCACCACCACCAGCTCACCACCCGAGCCGCCGGTCGGCGAGGGGGCGATGTCCGCCAGCAGGGTCGTCGTGCTCATTCCTTCTCCTTCTCCTTCTCATCCACCCGGTCCGTGCCCAGGCCCAGGACCAGCATCAGCAGCACCGGGAACTCCAGATAGGCGTGGTAACTGGCCAGCGCCGCGTACACCGAGCGACCCTGGGCGTAATCCACGGCGAACAACAGGGCCAGCAGCGCGCCCGCGCCCGCCCCCAGCGCCCAGGCCCGCACCCCGCGCAAGGACGGCACCCGGGCTTCGAAGCGCTCCGCCGCCTCAGGCGCGTACCGCGGCAGGAACCACACCCAGACCACGTAGTGCATCGTCTGCAGGAAGGCGAACACCGCCAGGAACCGCAGGCCGCCCTCCGGGCTCAGCCAGGCCGGCGGGGTGTAGGCGGCGGCCAACCTGTCCGTCCAGCCGCCGGGGCGCTGGGACAGCACTCCGTCCAACAGCCCGCTCAGCAGCAGCGCCGGAACCAGCAGCACCCAACCGAACTGCAGCGCCAGGAACGCCGCGCGCCCCCGCGCCAGCCGGCGCGACCACTCGGCCAGGAACAGCAGCGGCACCACGTTGTGCAGATGTGCCAGCACCACGAAGTGGTACGCCGGGAAGGCCAGCGAGGCGGCGCCCGCACCCGCCAGGCCGACGGCGCTCACCACCAGCAGCCGCGGCCGGCCGCGCAGCCCGTACCGGCAGGCCGCCGCCAACAGGCCGTAGGCGAGCAGGATCTCCGCCGACTGGGACAGCCGGGAGGGCGGCAGCAGACGGCACACCACGATCCCGGTCACCAGCGCCAGCAGCAGCCTCAGCAGCGGACCGGCCAGCACCGCGGCGAAGCGGCCGGCCACGTAGCGCAGCTCCAGCACGTTGTGCAGCAGACCGAAGGCGGCCAGCCCCAGCACCGCCAGACCGGTCGGCGCGCGCAGGGCCAGCGCCAGCGCCAGGACGGCCGACAGTGCGAAGCCCGCGAACGGCGCGGCGGACAGCCTGGCCGTCGGGCCGGGCGCGGGCCAGGCGCCGACTCCGGCGCCCGCTCGGATCCCCGTGGTCGCCATGCTCCCCCTCCCCGTGGCACGATCCCCGCCGTGCGCTACCCGGTGGCCCTCGCCCTCACCCTGCTGACCGAGACACCCGTCTACACCGCTGCCCTCACCCGGATCGGGCGGGTGCGCCCGGCGCGGGCCGCCGCGGCCGGCGTGCTGGTCAACCTGGTGACGCATCCGCTGCTCTGGTGGACCCTCCGGCACTGGACCGACGGACCCGCCGCAGCGTACTGGACGGGCTTCACGCTCAGCGAGACGTCGGTCGTCGTGGTCGAGGCGCTGCTGCTGTGCCCGATCACCGGACTGCGCCCGCGCGACCCGCTGCCCTGGATCGCCTCCCTCACCGCCAACGCGGCTTCGCTGCTGGCGGGGCTGCTGCTCGGGACCTGACCGCCGACGGCCCGTAACGCGGTCTCCGGGCTCGGGCGTCTAACCGTGCGCAGAGGGCGCGCCGTGCGCAGATGGTGCGGAGCCCACCACGTCACGGGGTTCGAGGGGACAGCAGTGATCAGGAAGACGCGACGGGCCGAGGAGAGCGCGGAGTTCGAGAGCTTCGCGCACAGCCGGGGGCAGCGACTCTTCCGCACCGCCGTACTGCTCTGCGGCGACTGGCACCTCGCCGAGGACCTCACCCAGGTCACCCTGGCCAAGCTCTACGCCTCCTGGTCCAAGGTCCGCCGGGCCGAGAACCAGGACGCGTACGCCCGCAGCACACTCGTCCGCTCCTACCTCTCCCACCGCCGGCTGCGCCGCACCGGCGAACGACCCGCCCTCGGCGAACTGCCGGAGGGCGTCTGTCCCGAGGGCGACCCGGCGCTGCGCGTCACCCTGCTCACCGCCCTCGCCGAACTCCCGCCCCGGGACCGGGCCGTACTCGTCCTGCGCTACTGGGAGGACCGCAGCGTCGAGGAGACCGCCACCGAACTCGGCCTGAGCCCCGGGGCGGTGCGCAGCCAGGCCCTGCGCGCCCTCGGCCGGCTGCGCACGGTCCTCGGCCCGGACGCGGCCGAGCAGCTCACCCGCTCCTGAGGCGTCTCCCCCACCAGGTGTCTGAAAGGAACCCGACCATGAACGAACCGGACGCGGACGGCCGGAAGCTGTCCACCACCTTCGAACAGGCGATGGACGGCGTCGGCCTGGACCTGGGCCCGCTGGTCGCCGGCGCGGCCGCACAGGGCCGCTCGATCCGGCGCCGCCGCCGGCTGACGGTCGCCACCGCCGTGACGGCGGTGGCCGCGCTGGCCGTCGGCGGCTCGGTCGCCCTGCGGGCGGGCGGAGGCGCTTCTGCCACCGTGGCCGCTGCCTCGGCATCGCCATCGGCTTCGCCATCGCCGTCGTCGGCCGCGGCGACTCCCGACAAGAAGGACCCCCAGCCGGTCCAGGAGTCGGACGACGGCGCCGAACAACCGATTCCGGGCAACGGCCCCAACGCGGGCAAGGTCGGCCTGACCGGCCACGCCACACTGCTCACCCTGTCCCGGGCGCTGCCGGCGAACGGTCGGACGTCGGGCTACGCCGGCCACTCCCAGACGGTGGGCTGGACCGGCCCCGAGCGGAAGGACGTAATGGTCCGGGCCCGTCTGACCTACGACGACGGCACCGGACCGGCCGAGGTCGGCATCGTCGTCGAGGGAGGCATCGGCGCGCAGTTCCGGCCGGGCTCCCACCCCGTGGGCCCCGGCTCCGATCCGCACATCATCGGCTACGACGACTACTTCAGCTGCGACAAGCTGAACGCGACCGGGCAGCTCCGCTCCTGCTCCGGCAGCGTCCTCCCGGACGGCAGTCACCTAGTCCTCACCGAACGGGCCGTCGGCGCCACCGTCTCCCGCAACGCCAGCCTGCTGCGGCCGGACAACACCAAGGTGACGGTCACCGCCTCCAACACACGACTGATCACCTACCAGGGCGGGCCCGTCGTGCTCCGGGACGGGTTGCCGCTCACCCTCGACCAGTTGAAGGCCGCCGTCATGGCCACCGGCTACCAGGAATGGATCACGCCGGAGGAGGCGAAGCAGGCCGAGCAGACGATCCGGCCGTTCCACGACGACACGCCGGAACGGAACATGCCGTCCCCCCTCCCCACCGCGACGCCCGTCACGAAGCCCGCCGACCAGGGCTGAGGCCCGTCCCGGTACGGTGGCCGGTGAGTTGACGTGCAGGAACAGGCAGGGGCCGACTGATGATCGTGGTGGACGCATCCGCGCTGGTGCTGGCGCTCGCCGACCAGGGCCCGCGCGGAGACCGCGCCCGGGCCGAACTCGCCGCCGACGGCGAGTGGTTGGCACCCGAGCACATCGTCATCGAGGTGATGCAGTCACTGCGCGGGCTCTACCTGGCCAAGGAGCTGACCGCCGAACGGGTCGCCGAACTCACCGGGGAGCTCGCGGCGGTGACGATCCGCAAGGTCGAGGTGGCGCCGCTGCTCGGCCGGATCTGGGAGCTCAAGGACAACCTCACGCCGGACGACGCCGCGTACGTCGCGGTCGCCGAGCAGTACGGCGTGCCGCTGGTCACCGCCGACCTGCGGCTGATGCGGGCCAGCGGGCCGCGCTGCGAGATCCGGGGGATCCGGCGGGACGCGGACTGAGGGTGTCCTCGGGGCGAGGCGCGAGGCGGGCTCCGGGTGTCCTCGGGGCGAGGCGCTAGGCGGGCCGAGGGTGTCCTCGGCGCTCCGGCCGCGTTAGCAGGGCGACCGTCGCCCCGCCCGTGGAAGGCCCGTCCCGATGCCCGCTCCGTTCGCCGCCGCCCTGCTGCCGCTGGCCCTGCTCGCCCCCGCCGCCTCGCCGGTCTCCGTCCTGGAAGCGCACTTCGACCCGGCGACCGCCTTCGTCCCGCCGGCCGCGATCAGCTACGCGGACGACCTGGTGCCGTACGGCTCGCACGCCCGGGTGGTCACCGACCGCTCGGTGCCCGGGCGGACGGTGGTCACCCTGACGGTGGCCGGACTCGCCCCCGACCACGAGTTCCCGGTGCACCTGCACACCGGCAGCTGCGAGGCGGACCCGGCCGCCTCCGGGCCGCACTACCAGAACGCGGTCGACCCGGTGCAGCCGTCCACCGACCCGGCGTACGCCAACGACCGCAACGAGCTGCGGCTGGCGCTGCGCACCGACGGGCGGGGCGAGGGCACCGCCTCGGCCGCGGTGGACTGGCAGCCGCGGCCGGGCGAGGCGCGCTCGCTGGTGCTGCACGCGGGCACCCCGGCCGGGCCGCACGCGGCGGGCGACCGGGTGGCCTGCGTCCGGCTGGAGAAGTAGCCGGTCGGTCCCCCCGGGGGGCGGCCGGTCCGTTCGTTCAGGAGCCCAGGGTGGCGACCAGGACCGCCTTGATGGTGTGCAGGCGGTTCTCGGCCTGGTCGAACACGATGGAGTGCGCCGACTCGAACAGCTCGTCGGTGCACTCCAGCTCGGTCATGCCGGTCGCCTCGTACATCTGCCGTCCGACCACGGTGCCGAGGTCGTGGAACGCGGGCAGGCAGTGCAGGAACTTCACGTCCGGGTTGCCGGTCGCCCGGACGGTGTCCATCGACACCTGGTACGGCTTGAGCAGCTCGATCCGCTCCGCCCAGACCTCCTTGGGCTCGCCCATCGACACCCAGACGTCGGTGTAGAGGAAGTCGGCGCCGGCCACGCCCTCGGCCACGTCCTCGGTCAGGGTGATCCGCGCGCCGGTCTCCTCGGCCAGCTGCTGGGCGGCCTTCCGTACGTCCTCGGCCGGCCAGAGGGCGCGCGGGGCGACGATCCGGATGTCCATGCCGAGCAGAGCGCCGGTCACCAACAGCGAGTTGCCCATGTTGGAGCGGGCGTCGCCCAGGTAGGCGAGGACGACCTCGGTGAGCGGCTTGGCGGTGTGCTCGGTGACGGTGAGCACGTCGGCCAGCATCTGGGTGGGGTGCCACTCGTCGGTCAGGCCGTTCCAGACCGGGACGCCGGCGTACTCGGCCAGCTCCTCGACGACCTCCTGGCCGTGGCCGCGGTACTCGATCCCGTCGAACATCCGGCCCAGCACCCGGGCGGTGTCCTTCACCGACTCCTTGTGGCCGATCTGCGAGCCGGCCGGGTCCAGGTAGGTGGTGGTGGCGCCCTGGTCGTGGGCGGCGACCTCGAAGGCGCAGCGGGTGCGGGTGGAGGTCTTCTCGAAGATCAGCGCGATGTTCTTGCCGCGCAGCCGGGGCTGCTCGGTGCCCGCATACTTGGCCGCCTTGAGCCCGGCGGCGAGGTCCACCAGGAAGCGGAACTCCTGGGGCGTGAAGTCGAGCTCCTTGAGGAAGTGCCTGTTCCGGAGGTTGAAGGCCATACCGGGCTCCTGGGGTGACGGGACTACGGGGAAGGCGGCAAGTGTATACGACAGTTGGAATTTCTATACAGAATGACGGTGAACGAAGGGGGAGCCCGGGTCGGACTCCCCCTTCACCGGCCGCGCCGGAGGTCCTCGCCGCCGACCTGCCGACCCCCGCTACAGGCGCGGATCGACCGGCTCGGACTCCAGCGCCAGCACCGCGAACACCGGCTCGTGCACCCGCCACAGCGGCTCACCGGCCGCCAGCCGGTCCAGCGCCTCCAGGCCCAGCGCGTACTCGCGCAGCGCCAGCGAACGCTTGTGGCCCAGCGAACGCCGGCGCAGCCGGTCCAGGTGCACGATGTAGTCCGGGCCGTAGATGATCCGCAGGTACTCCCGCCCGCGCACCTTCACGCCCGGCTGCACCAGCCCGCCCGGACGGCCCTCGCCGCGCACCGTCCGCGCCACCGAGGCCAGCGGCTTGACCACCATGCCCTCACCGCCCGCGCCGGTCAGCTCCTCCCACCAGGCGGTGGCGGCGGCCATCGAGGCCTCGTCCTCGGTGTCCACCAGGACTCGGCCGGTGCGGTGCAGCATCGGCTCCTTCCCGGCCGCGTTCCCGACGCCGGCGTTCCGCTCGTCGGCGTTCCCGGCGCCGGCGTTCCGCTCGTCGGCGTTCCGCTCGTCGGCGTTCCGCTCGTCGGCGTCCACCAGGCGGTCGATCCAGGCCAGGTGCTCGTCGTGCGGGCGCACCGCGAGGTTCGCCCCCTCGGCGGCCAGCAGCTGGAACGGAGCGAGGCGGATACCCGACAGCCCCTCGGTCGGCCAGCAGTAGCGCCGGTAGGCCTCGGTGAACGCCGTCGCGTCGGCGGCGCGCCGACGCTGGCGATCGGTCAGCTCCGCGAGGTCCAGCCCGCGCCCGGCGGCCCGCTCCAGCGCGGACAGCACCTCGGGCAGGGCGGCTCCGGCCGCCGCGCCGACCGCCGCGTACTGACGGCGCAGCAGCTCCACCGCCTTCAGGGACCAGGGCATCAGCTCGGCGTCCAGCAGCAGCCAGTCGGTGCCCAGCTCCTCGAACAGCCCGGCGCGTTCGGCGGCCTCGCGGACCCGTCCGAGCACGGCTCCGGTCAGCTCCCCGTCGTTGAGGAAGGCCCGGCCGGTCCGGGTCCAGATCGCACCCGGCCCCGCCACCCCGAAGCGCCGCTCCAGCGCGGCGTCGTCCCGGGCGACCAGCAGCACCGCGCGCGAGCCCATGTGCTTCTCCTCGCAGACCAGGTGCCGGACGCCGTCCGCGCGGTAGGCGAGGAAGGCCTCTTCCGGGTGCTCCAGGTAGCCGTCCCGGCGGGAGGTCGGGCTCGGCGCCATGGTCGGCGGCAGGTAGGTGAGCAGCCTGGGGTCCAGCGCGAAGCGGCTCATCACCTCCAGCGCGGCCGCCGCGTTCTCCTCCCGGACGGCGACCCGCCCGTGCAGGCCGGTCTCCACGGCCCGGCGCCCGGCCACGTCGGCGAGGTCCAGCGGACGGCCCTCGCGGGCGCCCGGCGCGTCGGTGAGCAGCGGACGCACCGGCGTGTACCACTCCTGCTCGGCCTCGACGCTCACCAGCTCGCGCTCGGGGTAGCGCAGCGCGGTCAGGCTGCCGCCGAAGACGCAGCCGGTGTCCAGACAGATGGTGTTGTTGACGAAGCTCGCGCTCGGCACCGGGGTGTGGCCGTAGACCACCAGCGCCCGGCCCCGGTACTCCTCGGCCCAGGGGTAGCGCACCGGCAGGCCGTACTCGTCGGTCTCGCCGGTGGTCTCCCCGTACAGGGCGTGCGAGCGGACCCGGCCGGAGTTGCGGCCGTGGTACTTCTCCGGCAGACCGGCGTGGCAGACCACCAGGGCGCCACCGTCCAGCAGGTAGTGGCTGACCAGGCCACGCATGAAGGCGCGTACCTCGGCCCGGAACTCCTCGCTCTCCCCGGCCAGCTGGTCCAGCGACTCCTGGAGGCCGTGCGAGACGGTGACCTTCTTGCCGTCCATCGCCCGGCCGAGCTTGTTCTCGTGGTTGCCGGGCACGCAGATCGCGTGACCGGCCGCCACCATGCCCATCACCAGGCGCAGCACGCCCGGGGTGTCGGGGCCGCGGTCGACCAGGTCGCCGACGAAGACGGCGGTGCGGCCCGCGGGGTGGGCGGCGTCCACCGGGCGGCCCTCGGCGTCCCGGGTGAGGATGTAGCCGAGGCGGGTGAGCAGGGTCTCCAGCTCGGAGCGGCAGCCGTGGATGTCGCCGACGATGTCGAACGGGCCGGTGAGGTGGCGCAGGTCGTTGTAGCGCTTCTCCAGCTCGATCTCGGCGGCCGCCACCTCGGCCTCACCACGCAGGATGTGCACCTTGCGGAAGCCCTCGCGCTCCAGGTCGCGCAGCGAACGGCGCAGCTCGCGGTTCTGCCGCGGGACGACGTGGGCGGCCAGCTGACGGTCCGGGCGGGAGCGGTTGCGCTCGGCGCACACGCCGGGCGGGACGTCCAGCACGATCGCGATCGGCAGCACGTCGTGCTCGCGGGCGATCCTGACCAGCTGCTTACGGGCCTCCGGCTGGACGTTGGTGGCGTCCACGACGGTGAGCCGGCCTGCCGCGAGGCGCTTGCCGACGATGTAGTGCAGGAGGTCGAAGGCCTCGGCGGAGGCCGACTGATCGTTCTCGTCGTCGGCGACCAGGCCACGGCAGAAGTCGGAGGACACCACCTGGGTGGGCAGGAAGTGGCGGCGGGCGAAGCTGGACTTGCCCGCGCCGCTGGTGCCGATCAGGACGACCAGGGAGACGTCGGTGACGGGGAGGCGGCGGGGGGTGGTGGTGCTCCCGGTTTCGTCGTTGGTCATCGGAGTCCGCCTCCTTCGGGCGTCATGGTGGTGGTCGTCGTGGTGACGGTCGGCGTGGTGGTGGTCGTAGTGGTGTTCGCGGCCGTGGTGGTCCGGTCGGTGCCGGAGCCGGAGCGGAACAGGGCGAGTTGGGTCGGGGCGCCGACCTCCTCGTCCTCGGGACCGACCGGGCGCAGCTCGACCGTGTAGCCGTACGCGGCCGCGACCTTCTCGGCCCAGGCGCGGAACTCGGCGCGGGACCACTCGAAGCGGTGGTCCGCGTGCCGGACGCTGCCCGCCGGGAGGCTCTCCCAGCGGATGTTGTACTCCACATTGGGCGTGGTGACCACGACGGCCTTCGGGCGGGCGGCGCCGAACACCGCGTACTCCAGAGCGGGCAGCCGCGGCAGGTCCAGGTGTTCGATCACCTCACACAGCACCGCCGCGTCGTAGCCCTTCAGCCGGGCGTCGGTGTAGGTCAGCGCGCCCTGCGCCAGCGTCACCCGGGCTGACTGCCGCTCGGGCAGGCGTTCCAGGCGCAGCTTGCGGCTCGCCGCCTGCAGCGCCCGCGCGGAGACGTCCACGCCGAGGATGTCGGTGAACCGGGCGTCCTTCAGCAGCTCGCCGATCAGCTCGCCCTGGCCGCATCCGAGGTCGGCGACCCGGGCCGCGCCGGTCTCGCCGAGGGCGGCGAGGATCGCGGCGCGGCGCTGCTCGGCGAGGGAGGGCGGCCGGGGCTCCCGCCGCTCGCCGTACCCGCTGTTCTCGGCGGTCTCAGTGGTCTCAGTGGTCTCAGCAGTCTCGGTGGTCTGGGTGGTCCCGGCGCGCTCCTCCTCCGGCCGGTCGTCGACCGCGTTGTCGATCTCCTCGACCTCGCGGTCGTCCGCCTCGGCCAGCCGGGCCAGCTCCAAGCGCTCCATCGCCGCCCGGGTCAGCGACCAGCGCCGGGACAGGTAGCGGCGGGCGATCAGGCCGCGCTCCGGGTGGACGGCCAGCCAGCCCTCGCCGGCGGCGAGCAGCTTGTCCACCTCGTCCGGGGCGACCCAGTAGTGCTTGGCACCGTCCAGCACCGGCAGCAGCACGTACAGCTGCTGGAGCGCGTCGGCGAGCCGTACGGACTCCGAGGAGAGCGCGATCCGCACGTAGCGGGACTCACCCCACTCCGGGAAGGCCTCGTCCAGCGGGATCGCCGTCGCCTCGACCCGCCAGCCCAGCGGTTCGAACAGCCGGGCCACCATGGCCGGGCCGCCGCCCTCGCCCGCGCCGTTCGCGGGCACGGCGGGCAACTCGATCCGCAGCGGGCGGGCCTGCCCCGGCAGTTCGGGGCGGGCCGGGCAGGCGCCCTTCATCGCGGACCGGAACACCGTCCGCAGCGCCACCGCGAGCAGCGAGGACGCGGCGTACGGGCGGTCGTTGACGTACTGCGCGAGGGCGAAGTCGGGCGAGCCGCCGCGGCCCCTGCCGTCGCCCCGCCCCTTGCGGACGAGCGCGATCGGGTCGATGTCCAGCAGCAGCGCCGCCGTGCAGACCTCGTCCCCCGCCTCGGGGTAGAAGACGTGGGCCTCGCCGTGCGACGTCGTGAACCGCTGGACCTTGCCGGGATGCTTGTGCAGCAGGAACCCGAGATCCGTGGCCGGGTTCTCGGCGCTGCCGGTGGTGGAGATCGACATGAACACCCGCCGAAGTATTGCCCAGCACACGGCCTCCGAGCACCGGGTTTTCCCTCCGCACGGCCCGCCGACCTGCGACGCCGCCCGGCACGTCCGCACGGTGGGCGTGTTCGGCAGTGCGGCCCCGCATTGGTTAACGTGCACGGTGTGACTGCTGAATCCACCTCCCTCCCGAACGGCGCCGTGGCCACCGGTCTGGCCACCATCGCCGCCGACGGCACCGTCCTCGACACCTGGTTCCCCGCCCCCGTCCTGGCCGCCGAGCCCGGCCCGGCCGGCACCGTCCGCCTGACCGCCGAGCAGGCCGAGGCCGAGCTCGGCGCCGGCGCCGCCGACGCCCTGCGCGCCGACGCCCGCCGCGGCGTCGAGGTGGTCGCCGTACGCACCACCATCGCCTCGCTGGACGAGAAGCCGCTGGACACCCACGACGTGTACCTGCGCCTGCACCTGCTCAGCCACCGCCTGGTCAAGCCGCACGGCCAGAACCTGGACGGCATCTTCGGTCTGCTCGCCAACGTCGCGTGGACCAGCATCGGCCCCGTCCCGGTGGACAAGGTCGAGCAGGCCCGCCTCGCCGTCCGCGCCCAGGGCGGCCAGCTCGCCGTCTACGGGATCGACAAGTTCCCGCGGATGACCGACTACGTCGCCCCGACCGGTGTGCGCATCGCCCACGCCGACCGCGTCCGGCTCGGCGCGCACCTGGCGTCCGGCACCACCGTGATGCACGAGGGCTTCGTCAACTTCAACGCCGGCACCCTCGGCACCTCGATGGTCGAGGGCCGGATCAGCGCGGGCGTCGTGGTCGGCGACCACAGCGACATCGGCGGCGGCGCCTCGATCATGGGCACCCTGTCCGGCGGCGGCAAGCAGGTCGTCTCGGTCGGCGAGCGCTGCCTGCTCGGCGCCAACGCGGGCATCGGCATCTCGCTGGGCAGCGACTGCGTGGTCGAGGCCGGCCTGTACGTCACCGCCGGCACCCGGGTCACCACCCCGGACGGCACGGTGGCCAAGGCCGTCGAGCTGTCCGGCCAGGACAACCTGCTGTTCCGCCGCAACTCGCAGACCGGCGCGGTCGAGGTCATCGCCCGCTCCGGCTCCTGGGGCGGTCTGAACGCGGACCTGCACGCCCACAACTGACCTTCGGGCAGTGGCCCTCGGGGTCCGGCGCTGGATGCGCCGGGCCCCTTCGGCGTTCTACGGGGGTTGCGGCCGGTGCGGACCGCCGCGCCCTACGGCCGACGGTGGCGCCCCGGCGCCTTCCGCTGCCGCGGCGCCGAGTAGGGCGGCCGCCGCACCCCGTCGCCCTCGATCCCGTGCAGGATCCGCTGGGCGGCGGCGTAGTCCTCGGCCACCGTCTCCGCCAGCCACTGGTAGCCGTCCCACCGCACGATCAGCCGCGGCTCGCCCGGCGCCACGTGGGCGCCCCGCTGTTGCTCGTCCGCGAGCCGTACGGCCCTCAACTGCCCGACCGGCCGCAGCCGTTGCTCCCGCCTCGCGGCCCACGACGCCAGCGGTTCGTCCTCGTCCATCGTCCCAGTCTGGCCTCCTCACCCGGTTGATCGGCACCCTCGTCACTCGACCGGGGGACGCACCGGCCCCGGTGCCCGAAGCTCTCCGCTCCCTCCCGGTGTCCACCGCGATCTACCGCACCATCAACGGCTCCTCAGCACGGCGAGCTGCTGGGTCGCCCTGGTCATCGCGACGTAGCGGTCGACCGCTCCCTCGACGCCCTCACTGAACGCCTCCGGGTCGACCAGGACGACCAGGTCGAATTCGAGCCCCTTGGCCAGCTGCGGGGTGAGCGAACGGACCCTCGGCCGCTCCCGGAAGCCCGGGGCGCCGATGACGCAGGCGACCCCTTCGGCGTGCTCGGCGAGCCAGGTGTCGAGCACCTCGTCCAGCTCCGCCACCGCCCCGTGCCGGACCGGGATGCCGCTGCTGCGCACCGAGGTCGGCACGTTGGCGTCCGGCAGGGCCGCCCGGATGGCCGGCTCGGCCTCCGCCATGACCTCCTCCGGCGTCCGGTAGTTGATGCTCAGCGAGGCCAGGGTGGTGCGGTCGAGCCCGACCCGCCCGAGCCGCTCCTGCCAGGACTCGGTGAAGCCCTGCCTGGCCTGGGCGCGGTCCCCGACGATGGTGAAGCTCCGGGACGGGCAGCGCAGCAGCAGCATCTGCCACTCCGCGTCGGTGAGTTCCTGGGCCTCGTCCACGACGATGTGCGCGTACGGGCCGGCCAGCGGCTCCGCGTCGGCGCCGGGCAGCGCGGCCTCGTCGATCAGGGTGTCCTGGAGGTCCCGGCCGCGCAGCATGGTCACCGCGCCCTCGCCGTCGTCGTCGGCCTGGAGGAGGTCGCCGATCACGTCGGCCATCCGCGCCCGCTCGGCGGCCACCGAGGCCTGGTGGCGGTTCCGGCGCAGGATGGCCTCGCGGTCCCCGAGCCGCTGGCGGGCCGCGTCCAGGAGCGGCAGGTCGGAGACCGTCCAGGCGTGCGGGGCGTGCTTGCGCTGGAGCGTGCGGACCTCCTCGGGGACGAGGTGGGGGGCGCACATCCGCAGGTAGGCGGGCACCGACCAGAGGTCGCCGACCAGGTCGGTCGCGTCGAGCAGCGGCCAGGCACGGTTCAGCGTCTCGACCAGCTCCCGGTCCTGCCGCAGCGAGCGCCGGAACAGCTCGGGCGAGACCTCCTCCTCGTCCTGCTCCAGCTTGTCCATCAGGATCGAGGCCAGCTCGTCCCAGATCTGCTCGCGCGCCTCGTTGTGCGGGGTGCCCGGGTCCGGGGCGCCGAAGGCCTCGACCCAGTCCTCGGCGCTCAGCCAGAGGTCGGACCAGTAAGTGGTGACCGCCATCCCCTCGGTGGGCGGCTCCTCGTAGAACCGGACGGCCTTCTCGATCGCCTTCACCATGTCGACGGAGGACTTCAGCCGGGCCACCTCCGGGTCGGCCTCCGGCGCCGCGCCCGCACCCTCGGGGAGCAAGTCCCGCACGGTACAGGTCCGCACTCCCTCCTCGCCGAGGCTGGGCAGGACGTCGGCGACATAGGCCAGGTACGGCTGGTGCGGGCCGACGAACAGCACGCCGCCGCGCCGGTGGCCGAGGCGGGGGTCGGAGTACAGGAGGTAGGCGGAGCGGTGCAGCGCGACGACGGTCTTGCCGGTACCGGGGCCACCGTCGACCACCAGGGCGCCGCGCGAGCCGGCCCGGACGATGGCGTCCTGGTCGGCCTGGATGGTGCCGAGCACGTCCCGCATCCGGGCCGAGCGGTTGGTGCCCAGGCTGGCGATGAAGGCGGACTGGTCGTCCAGCGCGGCGTGCCCCTCCAGTCCCTCGGCGGTGAACACCTCGTCCCAGTAGTCGGCGATCCGCCCGCGGGTCCAGCGGTACCGGCGGCGGCTCGCCAGACCCATCGGGTCGGCGTGGGTGGCCGCGAAGAACGGCTCGGCCGCGGGCGAGCGCCAGTCGACCAGCAGTCGGCGTCCCTCGCTGTCGGTGAGCCCGAGCCGGCCGATGTACACCGGCTCCTCGTCGTCCGCGGCGACGATGCGCCCGAGGCACAGGTCCAGGCCGTAACGGCGCAGGGCGCGCAGTCGGCCGCTCAGCCGGTGGACCTCGATGTCCCGGTCCATCGCCGCCTGCCCGGCACCGCCCGGGGCCCGGCGCACCGCGTCGAGCTGGTCGGACAGTTCGGCGATCGCCCGCTCCAGGCTCTCCGCGATGTCCGCGAAGTGCCGCTCGTCGCCCCCGATCAGCGCCGGGTCGGCCTTGGCGGAAAGGCGCTCGGGAAGGTCGAAAGCACTGGTGGTCAGGGGATTCATGGCATCAGCTCCGATCTGAGGTCGCCGATTCTGCGCCATCACCGGGGCCTTGCCGCAAGACCCCCGGTGCGCTATATGTTGAGAGTGGCAAGGGGTGGGTTCTCCCCCTTTCCCCTCTTCCTCCCGCTCCTTCGGCAGTCGCTCTCGGCTCCTTTCGCCGTCGCCCCCCGTCGCGCCCTGCGCTCCCCCTCGGCCCGGCCCCTAGCCGAGGCTGCGGCGCGGCGGCAACCCCGGCTCACCCGAGAGGCTTACGGCGTACTGGAGTTGGACCGCATCGGGTGGTACGCGGTGACCGCCCGCCGGAACGGTTCGTTGGTCGCTGCGGCACACCGCACCACCGATCCGAAGAGGTCCCCGTCATGTCCGAACCCTCTGCCACGCCGCAGTTCCCGAGCAGCCCGACAGGCTCGGCCGCCGGCGACTCGGCCGGGCCCGCGGCCCCCAAGAGCCTGCTGGAGCAGATGCAGGAACTGCTCGCCTCGGTGACCGCGAACCTCGCCGAACTGCAGTCCGGCACCCGGGGCACCGCCCCGGCCGCCGCCTACCAGGCCGGCACGGACACCTCCGACGCCCCGGCCGCGCCGGGCACCCGGTAGTCCGGCGCCCACTCCTCCTCCGTCGGCCCGCCCTCGCCCGGCGGGCCGAGCCGGACCACGAGCAACGGCGAACCGCGACCGGCCCGTTCCGGCTCCGCGCCACCGAGCGCCGTATGCTCCACTCCTCCGCCACGGTCGACCGCCTCCCGCAACCGGGCGGTCACGTCCTTGCACTCCGACATCGCGTCGACACCGTCGATGCACGTCCAGTAGAGACTCTCGGTGTCGGCTCCGCAGGCCAGCACCACGAGCGTCTCCCCGACCTCCCCCAGCAGTTCGTCCAGCGCTCCCAACGTCGGTACCAGTTCGCCGAGTTCGGTGAGCCGACCGGCCCGCCCGCCGCTCACCGGGATGCCGCCGGCGACGGACCTGTCCAGGCAGACCGCCGCGTGCGCCCCCGCCTCGGAGAGCTGCTGGCCGAGCCCGGCCAGCTCCTCGTCCTCCGACTCCGCCAGCCTGGCACCCACCGCCTCGGTGAGCAGCGCGGCCTGCCGCGCCTCGGCCAGCACATCCGGCACGTGTCTGGCCTCGGCCAGGGCGTGCCGGGCCGTTCTGATCAGTCGCAGCGCCTCCATGGGCCCCGCTCCTTCCGCTCGCTGTCGCCGTCGCCCCCCGGCCGCCGCACCAGGGCGGCCGAGTGGTCACGGCGAAAGCGTGCGGGGAAGCGGGTCGACCCGCATCCACCCATTCCGAAGCTGTGGAAAACTTCGGGGTTGTGGATAACTTTCGTCCCTCACAAGGGTGATCAGCCCGCGTCAGGGTTGACGTCAGCCGCCCCTCCCGGCACCGGGAAGCGGTGCTCGTTGCGTTCGATCTTGGCCGCGAGCGCCTCCAGCGGGTCCACCCCGACCGCGGTGCAGAACTGCACCAGGTACGCGAGCACGTCCGCGACCTCGTCGCGCACCCGGTGGGCCCGCTCCGGGTCGGACATCACCGCGGCCGCCTGCTCGGGCGTGAGCCACTGGAAGATCTCCAGCAGCTCCCCCGCCTCCACGCTCAGCGCCGCCGCCAGGTTCTTCGGCGTGTGGTACGGCTCCCAGCGCCGCGCCGCCGCGAAGTCCACCAGCCGCTGCCGAAGGCCCTCCAAGGTCAGCTCCGTCGGCACGCCCCGCTCCCCCGGCCCCGTCTCTCGCTCGTTCACGCCCCCAGGTCTACCGCATCCGCGCCCCCCACCACGTCCGGGGCACCCCCGTCCCGGCCCCCGTCCCCCCACGCCCACTGCACCGGCACCCGGGCCGCCTCCGGCCGCAGCACCGTGAACCCCGACCCCGGATCGCGCCGGCACTCCACCAGCGCCACCGCCCCCGGCCGCTCCTCGCCCGCCCCGAACGCCTCCCGCGCCGCCGTCGGCTCCTGCAGCGCGGCCACCACCCTCAACTGGTTGCGCCCCGCCATGTCCCGCGCCAGCCGCAGCAGCGAGGCGGTCTGCTCGGTGGCGAGCCCGGCCCCGAGGTCCTCGGCGAGCACGGTGAGCTGCCGGTGCGCCCAGGGCACCTCGGCGGCCACGTCGAGGTCGAGCACCCCGGCCCCGGTCAGCAGCACCGCCGCGAAGGCGAGGTGGCGCAGCATGCCGTCGGAGGCCTGGTCGGCCCCGGTGCGTCCGAGCACGCCCTCGTCGAAGACGGCGAGCACCCGCCGCACGCCCCCGCTCTCGCGCTCCGCGAGGGTGAGCCCGAGCAGCGGGTGCGGCGCGGCGGCCTGGACGGCCCGCAGCAGCTGCCCGTACCGGCGCGGGCACTCGTTGCCGAGCCGGTTGATCAGGGCCGAGATGTTGGCGGCGTTGCTGCGCAGCCGGGCCTGCGGATCGGCCTTGGCCCAGCCACGCATCAGCGCCGGGACGGGGTGCAGCGGGAAGACCTCGCGCAGCGCGGTGAGCAGGTCCTCGACGGCGGCCAGGACCAGCCGCTCGCCGGCGGAGGAGCCGGCCACCCTCAGCGGCAGCTGCGCGGTGATCATGGTGCCGCTGGGGAGCGGCGCCCGGATGTCACCCTGCCGGGTGTCGTTGTGCCAGCAGACGTTGACGCGCCGACTGCGCACGTCCTGCTCGCCGGTGTCCACCAGCGTCCGGCCGTCGAGGCTGAGCGACTCCCGGGCGATCCGGACCGGACCGTCGGTGCGGATCACCAGGTCGAGCCGGATCCGGCCGCGCGGCGAGCGGACGGTGCACCCCAGGATGACGGCGTCCCGCCCGTGCGGCACGCACCCGTCCAGGCCCCCGCGCACGGGTGCGGCGAGCGGGCCGGTGCGGTCCGGCAGCCCGTCCAGGGAGTCGGCGATCTCCTCGCCGAGGGCGAGCCGGGACAGCACGGCCAGCGCGTCGAGGGCGTTGGACTTGCCCACCCCGGCCGGCCCGTGCAGCACGGTGAGCGGCGCGAGCGGCAGGACGGCGCGCCGGTACGACTTGAAGGCGGTGAGCCGGAGCTCCTCAAGGGTGGGACGTGGCACGGGCGACCGGTCGGGCCCCGGAGCACCCGGTCGCAGATGGGCCGGCCCGGCGGGCGCGGCGGCGTCGCGGTTCACCCGTCGGACGTTAGCCGCAGCCCGATCGGGAGAAACGTGCCTGCTCAGCAGATTCATCCCAACGTGCGGCCGCGCCCCGACGCGGTGACCCGGCCAGGGCTCAGGGCCGCCGGTACCCGGCCACCGTCACCGAGGCGGTCACCTCGACCGGGTCCGGCAGGCCCGCCAGGGCGGCGGCGAGCCGGTCCGGGTCGGTGTGCCAGGCGCTCGGGCCCATGCCGACGACGGTACGGACGTCCTGCGGGGCGAGGCGCAGGGTGAACTCGACCTCCCGCTGCTCCACCGGCGTCAGATGGGGTCCGAGCTTCTCGTCGATCCGGCGCTGCTTGTCCTCGTCCACCGACAGCAGCCCGAGCGCGGCCACCAGTTCGCGCAGGTGGCGGGCGGTGGGCGAGACCAGGAGCAGGGTGCCGCCGGGGCGCAGCACCCGGCGGATCTCGGGTCCGTTGCGCGGGGCGAACACGTTGAGCATCAGGTCGGCGGAGGCGTCCCGCAGCGGCAGCGGGCGCCAGGCGTCGCAGACCACGGCGCCGATCCTGGGGTGGGCCTTGGCGGCGCGGCGCAGCGCGTACTTGGAGATGTCGAGCGCGGCTCCGACCCGGCCGGGCAGGGCGTCGAGAACGTGGGCCAGGTAGTGGCCGGTGCCGGCGCCGAGGTCGGCCACCAGGCCCCCCGGGGCAACGGCCGGGGCGGCCGGGGCGGCGGAAGCGGCCTCGGCGAGGGCGTCGGCGATCGGCCGGTAGTGGCCGGCGGCGAGGAAGTCGGCGCGGGCGGCGACCATCTCGGCGGTGTCGCCGGTGCCGGTGTGGGCGTCGCCGGCGAGGAGGCTGACGTAGCCCTGCTTGGCGAGGTCGAAGCTGTGCCCGGCGGGGCAGCGCAGGCTGCGCTCGTGCCGGGTGAGGGCCTGCGCGCAATGGGGGCAGGCCAGGTAGGGCTCGATGTCCTGCAGCAACGTTCCGTCTTCTCTCGCCGTTCGCCCCGGCTGTTCGGGGGCGCCAGCCAGCCTAACGACCCCGGCCCGCCGAAACCCGACCCCGCTCCGGTGCCGCCCGCCCCGCAGCCACCTGCTCCGCAACCCCCCGCCCCGACGCCAGCCGCTCCGACGCCACCCGCCCCGACGCCACCCGCTCCGCAGCCAGCCGCAAGGCCAGCCCGGCGAGCGCCTCCGGCGCGCCCGGCCGCCCGCGCACCCCCGGGAACGCGTTGACGTCCACGATGACCGGCTCCGCCGCCCCGTCCAGCAGGTCGACCCCGTACACGTCGAGCCCGAACACCTCCCCCACCCGCAGCGCCAGCGCGGCCAGCCCGGCGGACGGCTCCCACTCCCCCGCCGCCCCGGACCCGCCCTCGTCCGGGGAGAGTTCGGAGCGTCGCCGAGCCGCGAACACCCGCCCGTCGACCACCCACAGCTTCTGGTCCCAGCCGCTCCCCGGCAGGTACGGCTGGGTGACCACCTCCTCCTGCGGCCAGCGCTCGACGAGTTCCCGCAGCCGGGCCGCACCGTCGACCCGCGCGACCAGGTCGTGCCGTCGGCTGTGCCGGCTCTTGACCACGAACGGGTAAGCCGGAGGCGCGAGTTCGCACAGTCGCCCGGCTGCCACGGTCGCCGCGAACGGCAGCCCGGCGCCCCGGGCGAGTTCCGCCATCCGCACCCGGTCCTGGCAGAGCTCCGTCGCCGCCGCCGAGTTGACCACGACCGCACCCCGCCGTTCCAACTCCCCTGCCAGCGACAGCGCTTGTGGCGTACGAGCCTTGAGCAGATAGACATCGGCAAGCGCCCCCACCCCACCGCCGGACGGAACGACCCCCACCCCGCCGCCGGGCGGAACGACCTCCACCTCGCACCCGCGCCGCACCAGCACCTCGGCGGCGGCCGCGAGTACCGGGTGCCCCGGATCTCGCGCGATCAGCCCGACCCTCACAGCAAGTCACCGTCCACGAGCCCCAGCCGGCCGTACGGAGCGCCACCCGCCGGCACCAGCGCGGGCGCCGACACGGCCGTCCCGCTGCGCGCGAGCCGCAGCACCGCTCGGGCGACCCGGGCCACCGCGTCCGGCACCTGCCGGAAGCTCGGGAAGTCGTTGACGTCCACCACCACCGGCCCGTCCGGCCCGAGCAGCACGTCGAGCCCGTACAGGTCCAGCCCGAACACCTCGCCCACCTGTGCCGCGATCCGCGCCACGCTCGCCGGCAGCGGCACCTGCCGTTCGCGAACGCCCTGACCGGGGTGCAGCGGGGAGGAACGTTCCGTCGCGAAGAACTCGCCGTCGACGCAGTACACCTTCAGGTCCGTCCCGGAGTTGGGCACGTACGGCTGCGCGATCAGCAGCCCCTCGCCCGCGAGTTCGGACCCGAGGCAGGGTAGGTCGTCGGGCCCGGCCACCAGCCGGACGCCCCGCCCCGAGCTGCCGTCGGCCGGCTTGACGACCAGCGGGTACTCGGCGGCCGGGATCTCGGTGAGCCGCTCCCAGCGGGCGGCCGCGTAGGTGACCGGGACGGGCAGGCCGCGGGTACGGGCGATGACCGAGGCGAGCGCCTTGTCCCGGACGCCGCGGATCGAGCGCACGTCGTTGACGGTGGTCAGGCCCACGGCGGCGGCCGCCTCCAGCAGGGTGAGCCCGGGCCCGCCGGAGACGGTCTTGAGCACCCAGGCGTCGTGGCTGCCGGCCCGCACCGCCTCGGAGACCACCATCAGCGAGTCCCCGGGGCGCAGCACGTCCACCCGGTGCCCCCACGCGGTGAGTTGCCGCGCCACGTCGAGCGGCATCCCGTCCCGCCGGTAGTGCTCCTCCACCAGAAAGCAGAGCCTCATGGGCCTGTCTTCCCCCTTGCCTCGCCGAGTGCGGACGTCCGCCGTCCCCCTCGGCAGAGCTGTGAAGGGTTCAGCATGCCCGACGTGTACGCACAAGATCACCGCGAGCCGGTAAGCGTTCGGCAACAATCCACGACCCGCCGCCCGGGCATCCGCACAAAGCGCTGGCGGACCGTCAACACGCCTGCTTGGATGCACGCCGTGACTTCCGTTGACCATGTTCCCGACGACCGCGCCCTGCTCGACGAGATCGAGCGCTACTACGACACCGCGCCCCGCAGTGCCGCCGACGCCGAGGACTTCGGCCCGCTGACCCTGTTCGTCCGCAGGGGCGACACCGGCTGGCCGTACTACGCCCGCCCGACCCTCGGCCACGACGGCCCGGCCGCCACCGCCGAGGACGTGCGCAAGGTGCTGGAGCGGCAAAGGGATTTGGGCGCGCCGGAGGCCTTCGAGTGGGTCGCCGAGCAGAACCCCGAGCTGCGCGCGGCCGTGGAGGCGGCCGGGCTGACGGTGCACGAGCACCCGCTGCTGGTGCTGGGCCCGCAGGACGAGCCGGCCCCGGCGCCCGGCCTCCCCGGGCGGGTGGAGGTGCGGCTAGTGGGTGCGGACGCCCCCGAGCTGGCCGACGCGGTCGCCGTCCCGCACGTGGCCTTCGGCAACCCGGGCACCGCCACCGGCTCCGCGGGAGCGGCCGAACTGTCCGAGAACGCGGCGAAGTTGACGGCCGACGGCGGAGTGGCGCGGATCGCCCGGCGACTCGCCGACGGCGTGACCGTGCTGGCCGCCGCCCTGGACGGCGCCGAGGTGCTGTGCGCGGGCCAGCACAACCCGGTGGGCCCGGTCACCGAGGTGGTCGGGGTCGGGACGCTCCCGTCCGCGCGTCGGCGTGGCCTGGGCCTGGCCGTCACCGCGGCCCTGGTGGCGCACGCGCGCGCCACCGGCGTGCGGACGGTGTTCCTGTCCGCCTCCGACGAGGACGTCGCCCGGATCTACCGCCGGGCCGGCTTCCGCCCGTTCGCGACGGCCCTCATCGCGGAGCCCTGAGTCGCAGCGGCGAGGACGGCGATCAACCGGTCAACCGGTCAACCGACCTGGCGGCCGACCAGTCGGGCGGCCAAGCGGTCAAGCAGCCCCACGACCGAACAGCCCCACGGCCCAAGGCCCGGCAATCAGTCGTCGTCCTCGTCCTCGTCGTCCGCCCCGCTGACACCCTCCCCCTCGGCCTCGTCCACCACCCAGGCCGCCAGCCGCTCCGCGACCCCGGACACCCCGAGCCTCCCCTCCCGGATGGCCCGGGACAGGCTGCGCACCTCGCGGGCGGTGGTGGCGACGGTGCAGCCGCTGGCGACGAGGTAGGCGTAGGCGACGGCGGTCGCGTAGAGCTCGTTGGTCTTCTCCAGGGCCGGCACCCGGATCAGCTGGTGCATCAGCGCGGCGGCGCGGTCCTGCGGTTCGGGGTAGACGGCGATGTCGAAGATCTCGGCCTGGTGCCGGGTGACAGCCGCGAGCAGCGAGCCGTAGTCGGTGACCTGCGGGTCACCGGGCGTGTACTGCTCGGCGGTCATGAGCAGCCACGAGAGGTCGACCTCCAGTTTCAACGGCGCACGTCCTGGATCTCGCCCGGCTCCCCGAACTCGGCGAGGAACGCCGTCTCGTACTCCTTCATGAACTGCGCGGCCGCGTCGACGAAGGCCCGCCCTGACTCACCCATGTCCTGCTGGACCAGGCGCTCGATGTACTGGTTCATGCTGATCCCCTGCTGCTCCGCCCGTTCCCGGGCCATCTCCGCGGTCGTGGCGTCCACTCGGACGTTCAGCTGCTTCTTGCCCATGCCGTTCAAGCTAGCGCCGAAGTGCTAGCACAACAAGGGCGCACGCACACCGCCCGCACACCTGCCGCACGCCCCCGCGCAACCTTCTGTCACCGAAGCCGTCACCGAAACCGCCACCGGACCCGCCGGGGGCGGCCCAGCTCCCATACCCGCCCCGCCGCCACCCCATCCCCACCGGGACGAGTGAGACTTGAAGAGTCCTTCACCATCCGGGACCCTGAACTCTCCTGAGCGTTCCCCCCGAGCGGCACCGACCGGTCTGGAGGCCGGCAATGACAGCCATATTCGACCAGGAGCTGCGCGAGCAGCTCGCCCAGGCCCGCCGGGACCTCGCGGAGGCCCAGGCCCAAGGGGACGCCGACGGCGTCCAGGCATACGAGGGCAGGATCGCCGGGCTCCTCCGGCTCGCCGCCCAGCACGGCATCGACCTTCCGCACAGCGCCGACGAAGAGGAGCACAACGAGTAGCCGCGCTCCGAAACGCCGAGGAGGCGGCACCCGTGCCGGACGGGTGCCGCCTCCTCGACAACGGGGTCACTCCCCGGCCGGCTCCAGGATCGCCACGCACTCGAAGTGGTGCGTCATCGGGAACAGGTCGAAGGCCCGCAGCGACACCGGGCGGTAGCCGCCCTCGCGGAAGAACTTCAGGTCCCGGGCGAGCGCCGCCGGGTCGCAGGCCACGTACGCGATCCGGCGCGCCTCCAGGCCCACCAGGTGGGCGACCGTCTCGCGGCCGGCACCCGAGCGCGGCGGGTCCAGGACGATCACGTCGGTGGCGGTGATGCCGGTGCGCGGCAGCAGCGTCTCGACCCGGTCGCACTCGATCCGCACGTTGTCCAGCGCGGCCAGGTTGTGCCGGGCGTCGACCACGGCCTGCTTGGCCGACTCGATGCCGAGCACCGCGCCGTCCTCGCCGACCCGGTCGGCCAGCGCGCCCGCGAACAGGCCGACGCCGCAGTACAGGTCGAGCGCGTTCTCGCCCCACTGCGGGTCCAGCCCGTCCAGCACCGCGTCGACCAGGGTGTCCGGCGCCTCCGGGTGGATCTGCCAGAAGCCGCCGTTGCTGACCCGCCAGGTCCGCCCGGCCGCCCGCTCGCGGACGAAGCTGCGCCCGTGCACCCGGTGCAGGTCACCCTGCTCGTCCACCCGGGCGATCGACACCGGCTTGTCCAGCTCGACCAGCGGCAGCTGGGCGCCGTCGCGCGGGGTCAGCACCACCTGACGGTCCGAGGAGCCGGTCGCGGCGATCGCCTCGACGCTCGCCACGCCCGGCCAGTCGCGGGACTCGATGCCCAGCTCGGTGACGCCCTCGGCGGCGATCAGGCAGCGGTCCACCGGCTGCACGTCGTGCGAGCGGTGCTTGCGCAGGCCGACCTTGCCGGTCTCCGCGTCCACCGCGTACTGCACCCGGGTGCGCCAGGCTGGCACCTGCCCGGCCGGCAGCTTGCCGCCGACCGGCTCGACACTGCCGTCCCAGCCCGCCTCGGCCGGCGTGAGCCCGGCCAGCTTCGCCAGCTGCTCGGTCAGCACCGCCGCCTTGAGCTTGCGCTGACCACCCGGGGTCACGTGCTGCCAGTCGCAGCCGCCGCACTTGCCCGGCCCGGCGAACGGGCACGGCGCCTCGATCCGGTCCTTGGCCGGCTCCAGCACCTCCACCGCGTCGGCCCGCAGGAAGCGCGAGGTGCTGGTGCCCTCGGTCACCAGCGCGACCACCTTCTCGCCCGGCAGCGCGTGCCGGACGAACAGCACCCGGCCCTCGTGCCGGGCCACGCAGTGCCCGCCGCCGTGCGCGACCGGGCCGACCTCGACCTCGTAGCGCTGCCCGACCAGCGGCTCGCCGGACGGCTTCTCCGTCCGCGGCGCCCGCGCGGCGGCCGTGCGCAGCGCCTTCGGCGGGCGCACCGCCTGCTTGCGCGGCGCCTTCCGGGCCGCCCCGGCGGCGCCCTTCTCGGCCCCCGCGCCCTTCTCCGCCCGGGCACCCTTCTCACCGCGCGCGGACTTCTCGGCCCTGACGGGCTTCTCGACCGGGGCCTCCGAACGGGCCTCCCCCGGCACGATCGGCGCCGTGCGCGCCGTCAGGCCCTCACGGTCGGTGGCCTCCGGGCGGTTCGGCTTGCCCCAGCGCGGCCGGGCGACCTGCCCGGGCTGGGAGCCGCCCCGACGGGCGCCCTTGCCCTTGCCGGAGGCACCGGAGGAGCCCGAGGAACGGGGCGGAGTGTTGCGCGTCACTGGGAGGAGTCCTTGCTGCGGTCGGAGGTGTCACCGGCGGTCGCACCGGCGGAGACGGAATCCTTCGACTTTACGGCCTTCGGCGCCCGAGGCTCGCCACGGCGGACGGCACCCGGCGGCGACCAGGCCTTCTGCGGCTTGCGCCGCTCCGAGGACTCCAGCTGCCAGGGCACCGAGGTGACCATCACCCCGGGCTTGAACAGCAGCCGCCCCTTGAGACGCAGCGCGCTCTGGTTGTGCAGCAGGTGCTCGTACCAGTGGCCGACCACGTACTCCGGGATGTAGACCGAGACCACGTCGCGCGGGCTGCTGCGCCGCAGGTTCTTCACGTAGTCGAGGACCGGCCCGGTGATCTCGCGGTACGGCGAGTCCAGCACCTTGAGCGGCACCTCGATGCCGCGCTCGTCCCACTCCCGCCGCAGCGCCGTGGTGTCCGCCGGGTCGACGTTGACGGTGAGCGCCTCCAGCGTGTGGGCGTGGGCCAGGCTGGCGTACGCGAGGGCGCGCAGCGCCGGCTTGTGCAGCTTGGAGACCAGCACGATCGCGTGCACCCGGGTGGGCGGCACCACGTCGTCCGGCTCCTCGGCGGCGGTGAGCTCCTCGGAGACCCGGTCGTAGTGGCGGCGGATGCCCTTCATCATCACGAACAGCACGGCCATCGCGGCGATCGCGATCCAGGCGTGGCCGATCTTGGTGACCAGCACGACGATCAGCACCGCCATGGTCATCACCAGGCCGAAGCCGTTGATCGCCCGGCTGCGCTGCATGTGCCGGCGCTCGGCCGGGTCGGTCTCGGTGCGCAGCAGCCGGGTCCAGTGCCGGATCATGCCGGACTGGCTCATGTTGAAGGAGACGAAGACGCCGACGATGTAGAGCTGGATCAGCCTGGTCGGGTCCGCGTCGAAGGCGGTGATCAGCAGGATCGCGGCGATCGCCAGCAGGATGATGCCGTTGGAGAAGGCCAGCCGGTCGCCGCGGGTGTGCAGCTGGCGCGGCAGGTAGCGGTCCTGGGCCAGGATCGAGCCGAGCACCGGGAAGCCGTTGAAGGCCGTGTTGGCAGCCAGCACCAGGATCAGGCCGGTGACGGCGGCGACGAAGTAGAAGCCGGGCGTGAAGTTGTTGAAGACGGCCTCGCTGATCTGGGCCAGCGCGGTCTTCTGGTGGTAGCCGGGCCCGGAGCCGACCAGCTGCTCGGCCGGGTTCTCGGCCATCTGCACCCCGGTCAGCCGGGCCAGCCAGATGATGCCCATGAACATCACCACGGCGATGGAGGCCATCATCAGCAGCGTGGTGGCCGCGTTCTTGCTCTTCGGCTTGCGGAAGGCCGGCACGCCGTTGGAGATCGCCTCCACACCGGTGAGCGCGGCGCAGCCGGAGGAGAAGGACTTCAGCAGCAGGAACACCATCGCGAACCCGGCGAGCGAGTCGTTGCCCGGGGTGGCGGCGAGGTGGAAGCCGGAGCTCTCGGCGGGCATGTCCTGGCCGAGCACGAAATGCCGGAACACCCCGTAGCCGACCATCCCGATCACGCCCGCCATGAAGGCGTAGGTGGGCACCGCGAAGGCGGAGCCGGACTCACGGACGCCGCGCAGGTTCATGCCCATCAGCAGTACGACCACGACCACCGACACGATCATCTCGTGCCCGCGCAGCGCCGGAACGGCGGAGACCACATTGGCGACGCCCGAGGTGGTGGACACGGCCACGGTCAGCACGTAGTCGACCATCAGGGCCGCCGCGACCACCAGACCGGCGGCCGGCCCGTGGTTGACGGTCGCCACCTCGTAGTCGCCGCCCCCGCTCGGGTAGGCGTGCACGTTCTGCCGGTACGAGGCGACCACGGCGAGCATCACGATCGCCACGACGAGGCCGATCTGCCAGGAGAAGTGGATCGCCGAGGCGCCCGCGACGGAGAGGGTGAGCAGGATCTCCTCGGGGGCGTACGCGACCGAGGAGAGCGCGTCCGAGGCGAAGACGGGCAGCGCGATCCGCTTGGGAAGAAGGGTTTCCCCGAGCTTGTCGCTGCGCAGGGCGCGCCCGATCAGGATGCGTTTCGGAAGGTCAGTCGGCATAGGCACGTTAAGGAATCGTAGGGGTTTCCCGGCAGGGCTTGCGCCGTTTATCCCCCCCTTCGTCGCGACTGCGTTCGGTGGACCGGCTAGCGTGTCGGATACGAGTCGGTGGGCAACACTCAGGTTGTCGAGCGGAGTCCGGCCGACGCCCCACGAGAACGCTCGCCCCGGAACCACCGGGCGGGAAAGGGAGATGAACGGTGTTTGCGCAGGTCAAGAACCCTTCGGAACGGGTGAGGTAGCGCCGGTGCACATCGTCATCATGGGCTGCGGCCGCGTGGGCTCCGCCCTCGCCAGAACACTCGAGAAACAGGGCCACTCGGTGGCCGTGGTCGACCAGGACCCGACCGCGTTCCGTCGGCTGGGCGCCGGGTTCAACGGGCGCCGGGTGACCGGGGTCGGCTTCGACCAGGACACCCTGCGCGAGGCGGGCATCGAGGAGGCCGGCGCCTTCGCCGCCGTCTCCAGCGGCGACAACTCCAACATCATCGCCGCGCGCGTGGCCCGGGAGACCTTCGGCGTCGAGAACGTCGCGGCCCGGATCTACGACCCCCGCCGCGCCGAGGTGTACCAGCGCCTGGGCATCCCGACCGTGGCGACGGTCCGCTGGACCGCCGACCAGATGCTGCGCCGGCTGCTGCCGAGCGGCGCCGAGCCGCTGTGGCAGGACCCGAGCGGCAGCGTGCAGCTGGCCGAGGTCGCCTACCACCCGAACTGGGTCGGCCACCGGATCAGCCTGCTGGAGGAGGCCTCCGGCACCCGGGTGGCGTTCGTCACCCGGCTCGGTGAGGGCGTGCTGCCCTCACCGCAGATGGTGGTGCAGGAGGGCGACCTGGTTCACGTGACGGTGCGCCGGACCGACCTGACGGCGGTCGAGGCCGCGTTCGCGCAGGGGCCGAAGGAGGAGGGTCACTGATGCGGGTCGCCATTGCCGGGGCCGGTGCCGTGGGCCGCTCGATCGCGGGCGAGCTGCTGGAGAACGGCCACGAGGTCCTGCTGATAGACAAGAACCCGAACGCCATCTCGGTGGAACGGGTCCCGATGGCGGAGTGGCTGCTGGCCGACGCCTGCGAGATCACCTCGCTGGACGAGGCGGCGCTGCAGCGCTGCCACGTGGTGATCGCCGCGACCGGTGACGACAAGGTCAACCTGGTCGTCTCGCTGCTCGCCAAGACCGAGTACGCGGTGCCGCGGGTGGTCGCCCGGGTGAACAACCCGAAGAACGAGTGGCTCTTCAACGAGTCCTGGGGCGTGGACGTGGCCGTGTCCACCCCGCGCCTGATGTCCGCCCTGGTCGAGGAGGCGGTCAGCGTCGGCGACCTGGTCCGCCTGATGCGCTTCAGCCAGGGCAACGCCAACCTGGTCGAGCTGACCCTGGCCGGCGAGGCCGAGCTGGTCGGCACCCGGGTCGGCGACGTGACCTGGCCGCAGGACACCGCGCTGGTGAGCATCATCCGCGAGGGCCGGGTGCTGGTGCCGAGCAAGGACGACACCCTGGAGGGCGGCGACGAGCTGCTCTTCGTCGCCGCGCAGGAGCGCGAGGAGGAGCTGGAGCAACTGCTCTCGGCCACCACCGGCGCCCAGTAGGAACAGCGGGAACACGGGACACGGCGGAGGGCCCGCACCCACCCGGGTGCGGGCCCTCCGCCGTACTCGTCCCGCGGGAGCGGCTACTTCGCCGGCTCCTCCTCGTCGTCGTCCAGCTGCGCCTTGATCGGCGGCGGCGCCTTCAGCAGGATCTGCCAGGTCACGTACATCGCCAGCAACAGCGGCGGGATGCCGAGGGCGACCTTCAGCCAGCCGAGCAGGTTGACGTTGTGGGTGAAGTACAGCGGGAAGAGGATCACCGGCTTGAGACCCATGATCACCACCCAGGCCCAGGTCGCCTTGGTGTAGGCGGCCAGGCGGCCCGGGTTCTCCTTGCGCCAGGTGAACATCTCGCCGGTGATCGGGCCGAGCATCACCCCGATCATCGGCCAGCGCGCCAGCGCGGAGGCCGCCAGGGCGACGCAGTAACCGACGCTCCAGAGCAGACCGGGCAGGTAGAAGTCCTCAGCCTTGCCGCTCTTCATCGCGATCCAGGCACCGAGGGCGACGCCGAACACACCGCTGAAGGCGTGCTGGATGGTCTCCCGCTTCGCCAGCCGGACCACCACGAACAGGCCGCTCAGGCCGAGCGCGGCCCAGGCGGCGGCGCTCACCTGGTGGGTGATGTTGTACGTGATGATGAAGAGCAGGCCGGGCAGCGTCATGTCGATCATGCCGCGTACGCCGCCGAAGGCCTGCAGCACGGTGTCGGCGGCCTCCTTGGAGGCGGCCTTGCGGGCGGCCTCGACGGCCGCCGGGCCGAGCGGCTGCTCGACGGCCGGTGCCGTGACCTCCATCGACCGCGTCACACCGTCCACCGCCACATCGGCGGCGTCCAGGTCGAGCCGGGCGGCGGCTTCGCCGCCGGGGTGGTTGCTCACGCTTCGCTCCCGTGTCCGACCGGACGCAGCTCATAGCGGGGGTTGAACAGCACGCGGCGCCCGCGTGCGTGGCTGATCCGGCCGCTGGCGACGAGCCGGCGGCCCGGCTCTATGCCCGCGATCGAGCGACGACCGAGCCAGACGACCTCCAGTGCCTCGGTGCCGTCGAAGAGTTCGGCCTCCAGGGCCGGCACCCCGGCCCGGGGGCGGAGCGTCACCGTGCGCAGCGTGCCCGCGACCGTGACGAGCTCGCGGTCCGCGCAGCCGGCGATCGGCCGGCAGCCGGACTCGGCGGCGCTCTCCTGGCGCAGGTCCTCGGCCGCCAGCTCCTCGGCCGAGGAGGTCAGCCGGCTGAGCATGCGGCGGAATCGCCCCGGCGGCTGGCCACTGCTGTTGTCACCACTCATGTCGGCAGGGTACCGGTTTCCGGGCCCCCGGCGGCAGGCCGCGCAGCCACCGGCGGGCCCCCGGTCAGCTCTCGAAGCGGTAGCCCATGCCCGGTTCGGTGATGAAGTGGCGCGGGTGCGAAGGATCGCGCTCCAGCTTGCGACGCAGCTGAGCGAGGTAGACCCGCAGGTAGTTGGTCTCGGTGCGGTAGGCCGGGCCCCACACCTCCTGGAGCAGCTGGGTCTGACTGACCAGCCGGCCGGCGTTGCGGACCAGCACCTCCAGCAGGTGCCATTCGGTGGGCGTGAGGCGTACGTCGGTGCCGTCCCGGTTGACCTTCTTGGCGGCGAGGTCGACGGTGAAGCTCTCGGTGACGACCAGCGAGTCGTCCTCCCCCGCCACCGGCTCGGCCCGGCGCACGGCGGCGCGCATCCGGGCGAGCAGCTCGTCCATCCCGAAGGGCTTCGTGACGTAGTCGTCGGCGCCGGCGTCCAGGGCCTCGACCTTCTCGTCCGAGGCGTGCCGGGCGGACAGCACGATGATCGGCACCCGGGTCCAGCCGCGCAGGCCGCGGATCACCTCGACGCCGTCCATGTCGGGCAGGCCCAGGTCGAGCACGACCACGTCCGGATGGCGGGCGGCGGCCAGCTCCAGCGCGCTCGCGCCGTCATGGGCCGCGTCGACCTCGTACTTACGGGCCTTGAGGTTGATCACCAGCGCGCGGACGATCTGCGGTTCGTCGTCCACGACGAGGACCCGGGTCATTTACGGGCTCCGCCTTTCAGGGCTGTCGGATCTTACGGACTGTATGACTCAGATGACGGTACGACGTGCGCCACCGGGCAGCCACGGGTGCGGCCGGTGCGCCGCCGGGCCTCACGTGATCAGCTGCGAGAGCGGATCGTGGCCGTCCCCGGTCGGCTCCTCCGGTTCGGGCGGCCGTTCGACGGCGAGCAGGCTGACCACCATGGTGAGGCCGCCGCCCGGGGTGTCCTCGGCGGTGACGGTCCCGTCCATCGCCTCGACGAAGCCGCGCGCCACCGCGAGCCCGAGGCCCACCCCGGCGCCGCGCGGGGCGTCCCCGTAGCGCTGGAACGGCGCGAAGATCTTCTCCTTGGCGTCCTCGGGCACCCCCGGGCCGCGGTCCACTATCCGCAGCTCGACCCGGCCCGGCCCGCCCGGCTGCTCCAGCGCGTCCGCCTTGACCAGCACCCTGACGCCGTCCGGGCTGTACTTGACGGCGTTCTCGACCAGGTTGGCCAGCGAGCGCTCCAGCAGCCCGCCGTCGGCCCGGATCATCGGCAGCGTCTCCGGGACCTCCAGCCGCACCGACTCCGGCGGCACCCCGCCCAGCGCGTACGGCACCACCTCGTCCAGGTCGGTCTCCTGGATCAACGGGGTGACGGTCCCGGTCTGCAGCCGGCTCATGTCGAGCAGGTTGTTGATCAGGTGGTCCAGCCGGTCGGCCCCGGCCTCGATCCCGGCCAGCAGCTCGGCCTCGTCCTCCGGGTCCCAGTCCACGTCGGCCGAGCGCAGCGAGCTCACCGAGGCCTTGATGCCCGCCAGCGGGGTGCGCAGGTCGTGCGAGACGGCGGCCAGGAGAGCGGTGCGGATCCGGTTCCCCTCGGCCTCCCGGCGGGCCGCCGCGGCCTCCCGGGCCAGTCGGCGGCGCTCCAGCACCACGGCCGCCTGCGCGGCGAAGGCCCCGAGCAGCCGCCGGTCCGCCCCGGGCAGCACCCGGCCGCGCAGCACCAGCGCCAGGCTCTCCCCCACCGGCACGTCCACGTCGGCCTCCTCGGGCCGCTCCGGCGGGCGCGGCCCGGCGGTGGCCACCGGCACCCAGCCGCCCATCGGCTCCGGGCGCTCCAGCAGCGCGGCGCTCTCCTGCCCGAAGGTCTCCCGGACCTGTTCCATCAGCGCGGTCAGCACCCCGTCCCCGTTCGGCGCGCCGCGCAGCACCGTGCCGGCAAGCGCGCTGAGGGTCTGCGCCTCGGCCTGGGCGCGGGCCGCCTGGTGGGTGCGCCGGGCCGCCAGGTCCACCACGGACGCGACCGAGCAGCCGACGATGGTGAATATCGCCACCGCCATGATGTTCTGCGGCTCGCTGATGGTGAAGGTGTGCAGCGGCGGGGTGAAGTAGTAGTTCAGCACCGAGGAGCCGACCAGCGCCGAGCCGATCGACGGCAGCAGCCCGCCGACCAGCGCCGCGCACACCGTCAGCGACAGGAACAGCAGCATGTCGGTGGACAGGCCCAGCCCGCCGATCGCGGTCAGCACGAGCGCCAGCACCGGTGGGCCGGCCAGTCCGATCAGCCAGCCCGCGATCGTCCGGGTCCGGCCCAGGTCGGTGATCCGGCGCACGGGTATCTTGTTGCGCCGCCCGTGTCCGGCGTGCTCGTGGGTGACCATGTGGACGTCGATGTCCCCGGCCTTCTGCGTCACCGTGGTGCCGACGCCCGGCCCGTACAGGTACTGCCACCCGGGCCGACGGCTGGTGCCCAGCACGATCTGGGTCGCGTTCACGCCGCGGGCGAAGTCCAGCAGCCCGGCAGCGGGGTCGTCGCCCAGGACGTTGTGGAAGGAGCCGCCCAGGCTCTCCACCAGCGCGCGCTGCTCGATCAGCGTCTGCGGCGAGCCCGAGCCCGCGAGCCCGTCCGAGCGGGAGATGTGGACGGCGAGCAGCTCACCACCGGAGACACGGGCCGCGATCCGCGCCGCCCGCCGGATCAGCGTCGCCCCCTCGGGGCCACCGGTCAGGCCGACCACGATCCGCTCCCGGGCCTGCCAGGTGCCCTCGATCCCCTGCTCGGCGCGGTACTTCTGCAGGTACTCGTCCACCCGGTCGGCGGTCCACAGCAGCGCCAGCTCGCGCAGCGCGGTCAGGTTGCCCGGACGGAAGTAGTTGGCGAGCGCGGCGTCTATCTTCTCCGGCGCGTACACGTTGCCGTGCGCCAGCCGCCGCCGCAGCGCCTGCGGGGACATGTCCACCAGCTCGATCTGGTCCGCCCGACGGACCACCTCGTCCGGCACGGTCTCGCGCTGGCGCACCCCGGTGATGCCCATGACGGCGTCGCCGAGCGACTCCAGGTGCTGGACGTTGACGGTGGAGATCACGTCGATCCCGGCCGCCAGCAACTCCTCGACGTCCTGCCACCGCTTCTCGTTGCGGCAGCCGGGGACGTTGGTGTGGGCCAGTTCGTCCACCAGCGCCACCTGCGGGTGGCGGGCGAGGACGGCGTCCAGGTCCATCTCGGAGAACCTGGCACCCCGGTGCATCACCTGCTTCCGCAGCACGACCTCAAGCCCGGCGACCTGGTCCGCGGTACGCCGCCGGCCGTGGTCCTCCACGAAGGCCACCACGACGTCCGTGCCACGTTCCTGCCGCCGGTGCGCCTCGGCGAGCATGGCGTACGTCTTGCCGACCCCGGGGGCCGCCCCGAGGTAGATGCGCAGCCTGCCTCGTCCCATGAGCACCATTCTTGATCCGGCCCGGCCCGGGAGCCACCCCCGGACACCTGTTCCCCCCTCCCTTTGAGACTACGGCGTGAGAGGCGAAATTCCGCTGATCAGTGCACTGATCATGCGGTTTTAGCGACATATTGACGGAGTCCCAGCCACTCGGCGGGGGTCACTCGGGAGGTGTCCGCGGGCCCGAGTCTCCGTCGCCGGGCCTTCGTCCAGCTTTCGTCCGGCTTTTGTCCGGCTTCCGGGAAACGCGAAAAGGCCCCACCCGGAAACCGGGTGGGGCCTTTTCTGAATGATTGTTCGGCGGCGTCCTACTCTCCCACAGGGTCCCCCCTGCAGTACCAT